>JAJRVI010000199.1 GCA_024277405.1 Fidelibacterota bacterium | reverse complement strand
GTGCAGGCGGGGATCGAATCCCTGGTGGGCAAACGGATAAAAAAGGAGCTCAGCTTGCCCGATAGAGCTACGGCGAAGAGGAACCACTGCATCGTCTGCGGCTTCGGCATGGTGGGACAGGCCGTCGTGCGCCACCTGGCAAGGGAAAAGCTCGACTACGTGGTCATCGAATGGGACGAGGGCAAGGTGGAGCGAATGGTGGAGGGCAAGGTCCCCGTGATCAAAGGGGATGCGCGGGAAGAGGACGTCTTGAGACGTGCCGGGATCGACGTGGCCACGTGGCTCATCACCACCCTGGACGATGCGTCCAACGTGTTCGTCACCCTCACCGCAAAACTCCTAAACCCGACGATACACGTGGTCAGCAAGACCTCAAGCGAAAGCAACGCGGTCAAGCTGAAGCGGGCCGGAGCGGATGTGGTGATCGCCTGCCACGATGTGGGGGCGGAAGTGATGGTGGACGCGGTCAGGAAAGGAGAGGGAGGATGAAAAAGCAGACGTTGTACCAGGATCCTGTTTGTGGGAAGAGGGTCAACCGGCAAAAGGCCCATATCGCCATCGAGTACGAAGGCTATGTCTACTACCTCTGCTGCCCCAGGTGTCAGCAAGAATTCGAACGTGATCCCGCCAAATACGCCAGGAAAGAACTCGGCCACAAGGCCCACAAACATGGACAGCGCTAAAGCGGAAAAGCATGACCGGGCCGAAAAAAGCCCGCAAGGAGGAAGGATGTCCGCTTATGGGTTGGTCATCCTGGGTTCGGGTTCCGCGGCGTTCGCCGCCGCGATAAAGGCCTCCGAGCTCGGGGCCAAGGTGGCCTTGGTGGAGCATGACATCGTGGGAGGCACCTGCGTCAACCGGGGTTGCATCCCCAGTAAGAACCTCATCCA
This sequence comes from Fidelibacterota bacterium, assembly GCA_024277405.1. Classification (GTDB taxonomy): domain Bacteria; phylum Bipolaricaulota; class Bipolaricaulia; order Bipolaricaulales; family Bipolaricaulaceae; genus UBA3571. Next base: position 5,404 of record JAJRVI010000199.1, on the reverse strand, counting down.
CGCGGCGGGATTGCTATGGGACGCCCGGCGATCACCCTTCCCCGGTCTGAATACGGTGGGGGAGGCGGACTTCGCCTCCTTGATCGCCCAGAAGGACGAGCTTGTGGGGGAACTCCGGCGGGAGAAGTACCTCGACATCGCCGCGGGCGATCCGAACATCGAGCTCCTGAAGGGGGTAGCCCGGTTCCTCGGCCCTCATGAGCTCGCGGCGGATGGGGAAAGGCTCCGGGCCGAAAAGGTCATCGTGGCCACCGGGGCCCGGCCCCGCATCCCCGCGATCCCGGGTTTGGAGGAAGTTCCCTACCTCACCAGCCGCACCGCCTTCGAGCTCACGGAACTCCCCGAGGTGCTCCTCATCGTGGGTGGGGGCTACATCGCCTGCGAGCTGGGCCAGCTTTTCTCGCGTCTGGGCGCTGAGGTGACGGTCCTTGAGCGGGGGCCGCGGCTTCTTGCGAGCTTCGAACCCGTCATCTCCCGTGCGCTGGCGGAGCGGTTTCGGGCGGAGGGGATCGGGGTGGAACTCGGGGCCGAAGTGGTTTCCGTCCAGGGGAAAGAGGGGGATATCGCCGTCACAGTCCGCAAAGAGGAAAAGACAGCAATCTTCTCCGGGACACATCTGCTCCTTGCCACGGGCAGGGCTCCCAACACCGAAGGGCTCGGGCTCGAGCGCGTGGGGGTGGAGACGGATCCCAGGGGGTTCATCCGGGTGGACGCGGAGATGCGCACATCGGTACCCCCCATCTTCGCCGCCGGGGACGTGGTCGGTCCCCCCATGGCCACCCCGGTGGCGGCCCGGGAGGGGGCCATTGCTGCCGAGAACGCCCTTACCGGCGCCGGCCGGCGCATGGACTACCGCGTCATCCCCCGGGCGGTCTTCACCGACCCCGAAATCGGGACCGTGGGACTAACCGAAGGAGAAGCGGAAGCCCGCGGGATCCGCTGTGCCTGTCGTGTATTGGATCTCGCGTACGTCCCCCGAGCCCGGGCAATCCGGGAGGCCGAGGGGGTGGTGAAGATGGTGGCCGACGCAGGAAGCGGGCGGGTCCTGGGGGTGCATCTCTTCATGCCCCAGGCGGCGGAAGTGGTGCACGAGGCGGCCCTGGCGATAAAGTCGGGGCTCAAGGTCTCCGACCTCGCCGAGTTCGTTCATGTATATCCCACCCTGTCCGAGGCGCTGCGGCTGGTGGCCCAGTCGTTCACCCGGGACGTGACCCGCCTGAGCTGCTGCGCGGAGTAGAAGTGGGGTTATCCCGCCTCCGGCTTGATCTACGTAGAGGACCGCTCAGTTTGGTGTGCCCACGACGCGTCCCTCGAACCATGGGCGTGTCTTGTTGGCGATCCACACCAAGGTGAGCATGATGGGCACCTCCTCCAGCCCCCCCATCGCTGTGGACAGGGCCGCCCCGGACTCGAGACCGAAGAGGGAGATCGCCACCGCCACCGCGAGCTCGAAAAAGTTACTGGCCCCGATCTGGGCCGCCGGAGCCGCCACCGGATGCGGGATCCTGATGAGCCAGGCCGCCCCGTATCCCAGGGTGAAGATGAAGAAGGTCTGGATAGCTAGCGGTACCGCGATCAGAAAGATGTGACTTGGGTTCTGGATGATCTGTTCCCCCTGGTAGGAGAAGAGGATGACCAGGGTGAAAAGCAGCCCCCCGATGGTCACCGGCCGCAATCGCCTGAGGAACACCCCCTCGAACCACGCCTCCCCCCGGCGGAAAAGGAGCCACCGGCGGGAGAGGTACCCCAGGGAAAGGGGCATGACCACATAAAGCACCACCGAAAGGAGGACCGTATCGTAGGGGACGTAGATGCGCGAAAGGCCGAGGAGACCCTTCACGATGGGAGCGTAGAGGAGGACGAGCACCAAATCGTTCAACGCCACCTGGATCAGGGTGTAGGCGGGATCGCCCCGGGAGAGGTAGCTCCACACGAACACCATGGCGGTACAGGGGGCCGCCCCGAGGAGGACCGCCCCGGCATAATACTCCCGGGCGAGGTCCGGTGGGATCCAAGCCTTGAAGAACACGAACAGAAACAAGGCGGAGATCCCGGCCATGGTGAAGGGCTTGATCGCCCAGTTGATAGTCAAGGTGAGGGTCAGGCCCTTGGGGCGTTTTCCCGCCTCCACGATCCGGGAGAAGTCGATCTGGACCATCATGGGGTAGATCATGAGCCAGATGAGGATCGCCACGGGGATGGAAAGATGGGCCACCTCGGCCTTCTTGAGGAGCTCGGGGAAGACGGAGAAAAGCCAGCCGACCCCGATCCCGGCCAAGATACAAAGCGCAACCCAAACCGAGAGATACCTTTCGAACGTGGAGAGGCCCTTCTCTTTGGCCATCAGTCGCCTCCCTTGGGTCCGATCACGCACAGGCCCCCTTTGCGTTTGCGCATCCGCGCCTTGAGCCTCCTGAGGTCCTCGGGCTCTGGGGCGAGGAACGGCCGCAGAGCCGAGAGGAGCTGGGTGGGTATGGGGCGGTAGTAGACCCAAGGGCCTCGGTGTTCCCCCTCCACGAAGCCCGCGGCCCTGAGAGCGGAGAGGTGGCGGGAGATTTTGTAATCCGGGAGCCGGAGGGCGTCGGCGAGCTCGCACACGCACACCGAGCTATCCACCGCGAGGAGGAGCCCCAGGATCCGGACCCTTGTGGGATGCGCCAGTGCCCTAAGGCGCTTTGCCAGTTCTGTTTGCGACGCCATGCAATTGCAGTTTATTGCAGATATTCCTCCCCATCAAGGCTTGACAGGGTGGGAAGCAGGCGCTACCATTCATTGCAAGATTGTGCAAAAAGACAAGGAGCGGAGATGGACGAAAAGAAGGTCGCCCAGATCGCCAAGGCCCTGGCCAGCCCTGTCCGGGTGAGGATCCTCAGGATCTTGGAGGAGGGGGAGCGCTGCGGCTGCGAGCTCGTCCCGCTCCTTTCCCTTGATCCCTCGGTGGTCTCCCGGCACCTGGCGGTACTCTCCCGGGCGGGCCTGGTGGAGTCCCGCCGGGATGGGGTGCGGATCCTCTGGCGCCTGGCTAACCCGGAGATCCCTACCCTGCTCCGGTGCCTGGATAGCCTGGCCTGCGAAAGGGAGGCGGTATGAAACGGGAACTCAAGATCTTTGCCTGGATCGCGGGGACGTTCCTGTTCTCCTACTTCGTCCCTTTCTCCCACCCCAAGGTTGAGAAGGCCCTGACCGAGGCCTTCCTGATGCTGCAGGAGTACGCGCGCCAGCACGTCCTCACCTGTCTTGTTCCCGCCTTCTTCATCGCCGGGGCGATATCCGTGTTCATCTCCCAGCAGGCGGTGATCCGGTACCTGGGGTACCGGGCCAAGAAGGTCTTGGCCTACGGCGTGGCCTCGGTCTCGGGGACGATCCTGGCCGTCTGTTCCTGCACCGTTTTGCCCCTGTTCGCCGGGATCTACCGGCGGGGGGCGGGGCTGGGACCGGCCATCGCCTTCCTCTACTCCGGACCGGCCATCAATATCCTGGCCATCATCCTCACCGCTCGGGTGCTAGGGGCATCCCTGGGCCTGGCCCGGGCCATCGGGGCGGTGCTCTTCTCCATTGTTATTGGCCTCTCCATGCATCTCATCTTCCGGAGAGAGGAGCAAAAGAAAGCCGAGGCGGCCATGACCATGCCTGAGCCAGAAAGGCCCAAGCGGCCGCTTTGGAAGACGGCCGTCCTGTTTGCCCTGATGATCGCGGTGCTTGTCTTCGCCAACTGGGGGCGGCCGAGTTCCGTGACCCTACACCTAGCCGATGGGACCGTGATCACGGGCATCCGCGCCGGCGAGGAGGCTGAACGCCTTTTGGTAAAACTCCCCGAGACCGGAGAGATAGTGCGCGTGGCTAAATCGGAGATCCTCTCTACCGAGTACACTCCGAATGCTTATACAGCCCTGTGGCGCTACCGGTTCGCAGTGGCTGGCTTCTTCCTATTCGTTCTGCTTTCGCTCATCCCCTTCTGGATGGAGCGGGCGGAGGGCGGGGCGTGGATGCACTCCACCTGGGATTACGCAAAGATGATCTTGCCGTATCTTTTCGGCGGCGTGCTGGTGGCGGGGTTCTTGCTCGGGCGACCGGGGAGCGAGGCGTTGATCCCGGCCCGTTGGATCCAGGTCGCGGTAGGGGGGAATTCCTGGGCGGCGTGCGCCATCGCCTCGGTGGCCGGGGCGTTGATGTACTTCGCCACCCTCACCGAGGTCCCGATCCTGCAGGGGCTTATTGGGGCGGGAATGGGGCCGGGGCCGGCCCTGGCCCTGCTTTTGGCGGGGCCGGCGCTTTCCCTGCCCAACATGCTCGTCATCCGCCGCATCATGGGAACCAAAAAGACGCTCGTCTACGTGACATTGGTGGTGATCGCCGCCACCCTCACCGGAAAGCTCTACGGGACGGTGGTGGGGCCGTGAGGAAAAAAGGAGGTGTAGTATGAAGATCGAGGTGTTGGGGACGGGCTGTCCTAAGTGTCAAGCCACGGAACGGAACGCCGCGCAAGCGGTGCGGGAGCTGGGGATCGAGGCGGAAATCATCAAGGTGGACGACCTGGTTGAGATCACCGCCCGGGGGGTGATGGTGACCCCGGCCCTGGCCATCGACGGGGAGATCAAGTGCTCCGGTCGCATCCCCTCAGTGGAAGAGATCAAGGGCTGGCTTAAGGGAGCGTGAGCTTTTGGTGGGGTAGAGAATGTTCCACCCCATCGGAGGCATACAGGAGACAACGATGCGCCTGCTGTCCCCAGCGGATTTTTCCGAGACCTTCAGGGGTCTCGCCGAGGGGCTCCGGAACGAAACGGGTGCGTAGGCGGCATGGACCGCCCGCAGGGGCATACCTTCCTGGGGGATCATGGGGTCCGGAAGCGAGGATAAGTGGTGATACTTCCATGAGCTCGGAGGGGATGCAGTGACAGTGAATCAAGGTCCTTTGGGTCCCCCCTCCACGAAACTCGCGGCCCTGAAGGCTGCCAGGCGACGGAGACGGTGAACGAGGCGGCCCTGGCGGTGCGCCTTGAGCTCACGGTGGCCGACCTCGCCGACGCTATCCACGTCTACCCCACTCTTTCCGAGGCGCTGCGGCTCGTGGCCCAATCCTTCACCCGGGACGTCACCCGCCTGAGCTGCTGCGCCGAGTGATCGGGTGAGCCCCGCCTTGACCTGGCACCACGGTGCCAGGGTTATAGTCCCTGTGCGATGGAGTGCTTGACCACGGGGCAGCTCGCCGAGCGTTGTGGAGTTAAGCGGTCCACCCTGCGCTATTACGAGCGACGAGGCCTTCTTCCCCCGCCACGACGAAGCCCGTCCGGTTACCGCCTGTATCCGCCCGATGCCGTATCCACCGTGGTGTTCATCAAGCGGGCCCAGGGCCTCGGGTTCGCGCTGGGGGAGATCGGGGAGCTCTTGGCGCTGCGCCGCTCCG
>JAJRVI010000012.1 GCA_024277405.1 Fidelibacterota bacterium | reverse complement strand
CGCTCACGGGCCTGCGGTACGCGCCGGAGGACGGGGGCTTATCCTCGCCGACCCCGCTTGGACTCCGGTGTGGGAGGTGGAGCTCCCGGGGGTCACGGGGGCCGATCTCGTGGCATCGGGGGGCCTGTTCTACCTGGCGGGTTCCCGGGAGGCCGATGGCGTACGTCGGATCTGGTTGGCGGCGTTCTCCCCCAGGGGCGAGAGGATCTGGGAGACCCGGGCGCGGGCGTACTGGGACACCGACTCGCACGCCACCGCCCTGGCGACGGGCCCCGGCGGGGACCTCCTCCTCACCGGGTGGTACGGCAGAGCCCTGGCGCTCGCAGCCTTCTCCCGGGACGGTTGGGAACTCTGGTCCCTCTCCCGCGAGGAAGGGGATTCCCTCCTGGGCACCGATGTGGCGGCGACGGGGGATTCGGTCCTCGTCGCCGCGGTGAAGTGGGAGGGGAGTCGCACCCAGGGTGTCCTCCTCTGCTACGGGCTCGATGGCTCGTTCCGGTGGGAGTCGCCGTTGCCCGAGGCGAGCGAGGCGATGGCCGTCGCCGCCGGGGACGGCGGCGCCTGGGTGCTATGGCGCGGTGACGGGGGATGGGCCGTCTCCCGCGTGGACCCTGATGGCCGTATCGCCGAGACCCATCCCGGCCCCGGGGACATCGCGCCCCTGGACCTTCTGGTACGGGAAGGGCGTCCGGTCGTGGTCGGATCGGGAGGCGACCGGCTCGTCCTCCTCTCCCCGTGGGGCGAGATCCTGCGTTTCCTCCCCCGTTGGGATCCCGGGGCTTCTGTGCGGCGCGCGGCCCTCGGGCCCGGAGGAGACGTGGCGGCGGTGGGCTGGAAGGACGAGCGCGGCCGGGTCGCGGTATGGACCGAAACGTGCGGGACGCCGTGGGAGGCCACGATCCCCGGCCGCTCCGTTCGGGCCCTCGATGTGGCCCCCGCCGGTGAAGGCGGCTGGTTGGTCTTGAGCACCGATCGGGCCGATGGGGGCGTGACCTCGCGGCTCTCCCGCTGGGCCCCGCCGCCGGAGCGGCGGGGGGAGTACGTGAGCCCCTTTTTCCCGTGTGGAAATGGCCGTCGCCCGGTGCCTTTGCGGGTCGAGGTCGCGGGCCTCTCGCATGGGACGGTGGGGGTGATCCTCGAGGCCTTCGCGGAGGGAGATACTTCGCAGCCGCGGAACTCCTGAAGAAGCACAGGTTCAAGATCAGCATGGCGAGTAAAAGAATGTCGGATCAGAACGGATATGCAGAGCGGGTGATCCGGGCGATCGTGGAAGAGGAGGCGGAACTGAGCGAGCACGAGGGTTTCTGGGACGCGAGGGAGAGGATCGGGGAGTTCGTCGAGGAGGTATACCAGAAAAGCGGATCCACTCGGCCCTGGGATACCTCCACGCCCGAGGAGTTCGAGGAAAAGTGGGCACAGGGACCGAGAAACCGCTGGATCACTCTTTAAAGATGGCCGAAAATCTATCCAGCTTTCGTGGTCCACTACGATGTCCATCACGTTCAGGGTGTAGAGGCATTACCCTTTGGCGCTTGTGTCACTATGGGCTACCAGAACGAGCCCCACGTACCCAGGTCTCACCCGCTTTCCCATCCCACCCGCACCGGAACCTTCCCCTTGAGCTGGCTGGCCGACCGAGGAGCCGGACCCCTCCGGTTCCTCTCGGGCCTCACCAACTTAAGGATCCGGTCCATGGTGGCCGGGCTCATCCCCGAAAGAAGCTCCTTCACCTCGGGCCTCAGCTTGAGTTCCCCGCAGCGCTCCAGGACCTCCAGGAACTCGGCCATGAATGCAGCCAACCTCTTGGAGCAGGGCCGCCCGGAAAGCTCCCATGCCTCCGCCAGGGCTGCCCGTACCTCGTTGGTGTAGGTGCGGGGTCGCCCCCGACGCCCCTTCCTCACAGACCTCCTCGAAAGGGCTCGGATGAGGGATTTCCGGTGGTAGCCGGTGAGATGTTCCAACTCATCCAAGATCCTCTTTCTTCTTTGCGGGAAGCGCGCTTGTACCGCGGACGCCATGCCGTGAGTAACTCCACGTGCTCTCCCGTGTCAACCATGCCTCCTAATTCAGTAACCTTTTTCCGAGGCAACTTCCCTCCCTTCGGTAACACCTTCGATGAGGCACATCGACCCCTTGACGAGGGGGGCCCGGATGACCTACATAGGAAGTGTTCGCCGAGATGGACGAAACGAAAAGGAGGTGATGCATGGTGAAGAAACTCGTGCGAGGTGATCGTGTTTGGCCTCCTTCGAGCCTCCCATCCGTGTGAGCCCCTCGAGGTAACCCTCCGGGAACTCCCCTATCGTGATCCCTTCAGGGTCTTCCTCTCCCTGAGGAAGAGGTACCCCTACTGCTTCCTCCTCGAGAGCGGCTCCGGGCCCGAACGGCTGGCGGAACACACCTTCATCGGGTTCGCCCCGCAACGGGTCTTCGCCCTGAGGGACGGGTGCCTCACCGTCGACGGCATCGAGGTGGGACCGGCCACCGACCCCCTAGGCACCCTGAGGGACGCCCTGCCCCGTGCCGCGGTAGCCCCCGGGGATGGGCCCGTGTATCTGGGGGGCCTGGTGGGGTTCATCTCCTACGATTTCGTGGCCTATCTCGAACGGCTGCCGGAGCAGTTCGACCCCGAGTTCCCGGCGTTCGTCATGGGGCTCTACCTCGACGGCCTCGTCTTCCACCATCGGGAGGGTCGCTGCCTCTACTTCTCGCTGGGCCCGGACCGGTTCGAGGAGATCGCGGAGGCCCTGGAAAGGGAGGGCTCGCCAGGGGCGTTCTCCCTGAAGGACCTCCGCCCCCACACGAGCCGGCGGGAGTTCATGGAGGCGGTGCGGGTCGCCAAGGAGTACATCCGGGCCGGCGATATCTACCAAGTGGTCCTCTCACGGCGGCTCTCGGGGCGCTTCTGCGGGGACCTGGCGGCGGCTTACGCCCGCCTCCGGGAGCTGAACCCCTCGCCCTACATGTACTTCCTCGACTTCGGGGAGATCCAGATCGCGGGATCCAGCCCGGAGATGTTCCTGGCGGCGAGGGGACGGAAGCTGTTCACCTGCCCCATCGCCGGCACCCGGCCCATCACCGGCGACCCCGAGGTGGACGAGGCCTATCGGGTGGAGCTGCTCTCCGACGAGAAGGAACGCGCGGAGCACAACATGCTCGTGGACCTCGCCCGGAACGACATCGGGCGGGTGGCCCGGTTCGGCACGGTGCGGGCGACCGATTACATGGTGGTCGAGCGCTTCAGCCACGTCCAGCACATCGTCTCCCGGGTAGAGGGAGAACTCGCCGCCGGGCTCGACCCGTTCGATGCCATGGCCGCCCTCTTCCCCGCGGGCACCGTGAGCGGGGCCCCTAAGGTCAGGGCGATGGAGATCATCGCCGAACTGGAGCCGGAGCCGCGGGGACCCTACGCGGGGATCGTGGGGTATTTCTCCACGAACGGGAACATGGACTCCGCCATCACCATCCGCACCATCTTCGCCCGGGGGAAGAGGCTGTACCTCCAGGCCGGGGCGGGGATCGTGGCCGATTCCGTCCCCGAGCGGGAGTGGGACGAGACCCAGGGGAAGCTCGGGGCCCTCCTCGCGGCCCTGGAGATAGGGGGTGGGCGATGAGGGCGCTCGTGATCGACAACTACGATTCCTTCACCTACAACCTGGTCCAGTACCTGGGGGAGCTCGGGGCGGAGCCGGTGGTCTACCGCAACGACGCGCTGACCCTGGAGCGGGTCCGGGAGTTGGAACCGGATTGCATCGTCATCTCCCCCGGCCCCGGACGTCCCGAGGACGAACGCTATTTCGGCATCTGCGCCCGGGTGCTACGGGAGGTATCCCCCGTGGTCCCCACCCTGGGCGTGTGCCTGGGCCACCAGGGGATCGGGGTGGTGTTCGGGGGCCGGGTGGGACCGGCCAAGGAGCTCCGGCACGGCAAGACGTCCCGGATCTTCCACGACGGCCGGGGGGTCTTCCGGGGGCTCCCGGACGGCTTCCCCGCCGCCCGCTACCACTCGCTGGTGATCGAGCGCGCCTCTCTCCCAGACGAGCTCGAGCTCTCCGCCGTCTCCGATGACGGGGAGGTAATGGGGGTCCGGCACCGGCGCCTCCCCATCGAGGGCGTCCAGTTCCACCCGGAGTCGGTGCTCACCCCCCACGGCAAGAGGCTCCTGCGGAACTTCCTCGAGGAGGCGGAGTCATGGAGGCCATAAGGGAGGCGATAAGGCTCCTCGCGGAGGGGAGGGACATCGGGGCTACCCTCGCGGGAGCCGCGGTGGAGGAGATCATGAGCGGCCGCTGTACCCCAGCCCAGATCGGGGGCTTCCTGGTGGGCTTGCGGACCAAGGGGGAGACCCCGGAGGAGATCGCGGCCATGGCGCGGGCGATGCGGGCCCACGCCGTGCGCATCTCCCCCGCGGTGGACCCCCCTCCCGTCGACCTCTGCGGCACCGGCGGGGCGCCGCTGAAGACCTACAACGTGTCCACGGTGGCCTCCTTCGTCGTCGCCGGGGCCGGGATTCCGGTGGCGAAGCACGGCAACCGTTCCCACACGAGCAAGTGCGGGAGCGCCGACCTTATGGAAACCCTGGGCGTGAACCTGGAGACGCCCCCGGAGGTGGTCCGGGGGGCCATCGAGACCGTGGGGATCGGGTTCCTGTTCGCGCCGGTCTTTCACCCCGCCATGCGCCACGCCGCGGGCCCCCGGAGGGAGCTGGGGATCCGCACCGTCTTCAATCTCCTCGGGCCCCTGACCAACCCCGCCGGGGTTAGGCGCCAGCTGCTCGGGGTGGGGGCCCCGGAGCTCGTGGAGGTGTATCCCGAGGTCCTGCGGCTCCTTGACGCGGAGCGGGCCATGGTGGTGCACGGGATCGGGGGCGTGGACGAGATCTCCCTCCTGGGGGAGACCGTGGTGGGGGAGCTCCGGGACGGGGAGGTGACCCATTACCGCATCCGGCCGGAGGCCTTCGGCCTCGGGAGGGCGACCCCGGACGAGGTGGGCCCCCTCGATCCCCCGGCGGCCGCGGCCGCGGCGCGGGCGATCCTCCGGGGGGAGGAAAAGGGGCCACGCCACGAGATGGTCCTCCTGAACGCCGCTGCCGCGATCTACGTCGCCGGCGGGGCACCTTCCATCGAGGCGGGGCTCGAGCGCGCGGCGGAGTCGATCCGGAGCGGGGCGGCCTACGCCGCGCTCGAGGGGCTCGTCCGGTTCACACATCGGCCATGGACAACCTAGACCGGTTCGCGCGGAGCGCCCGGGAGAGGCTCGCGGCGGGCTATTACGCCGCGGGCCCCGCCTCCCCCGGGAGGCCCCGCCGCTCCCTGGCCGCGGCGATCCGGGACCGGTGGGGGAAGGCGGTCGTCGCCGAGGTGAACAAGAGCGCCACCGAGTTCCGGCTCGTGCTGGACAGCTCGCTCTTCGTCGACCTCGACGCG
>JAJRVI010000198.1 GCA_024277405.1 Fidelibacterota bacterium | reverse complement strand
TGATCCGGGTGCCGGTGTACAAACCCGGGAAGGAGAAGGCCACCCGGATCGAGTTCCGCGCCCCCGACCCCGCCTGCAACCCGTACCTCGCGTTCGCGGTGATGCTCCACGCAGGCCTGGAGGGGGTGGAGAAGGGCTATGAGCTCCCGCCCCCGGTGGAGCGCGACGTCTTCGCCATGGGACCCGAAGAGCGTCGCAGTCTGGGGATCGCGGAGCTCCCCGGATCGCTGAACGAGGCCATCGCCGAGATGGAGAAGAGCGAGCTGGTGAGGAAGGCCCTGGGGGACCACATCTTCGAGAAGTTCATCGAGAACAAGCGGATCGAGTGGGACCTTTACCGGGCCCAGGTGCACCGGTACGAGCTCGAGCGATACCTCGCGGTGCTCTGAGCCGAGGGACGTTGCGGGGCCGGGTCCCGCGCCGCAACGGCGCCCGTTAGGCGTGGGGGATACACCGAGGGGACGGATGGGCTTCTGGGAGGAGATCGCGAACTCCGGGCTCCACGGCCTCGGGGCCTTCCTCAGCCTGGTCGGGCTGGGCGCCCTGGTCGCGACGGCCCGGGGCGCGGGGGACCCCCGCGTCCTGGGCGCCGCCTGGGTCTACGGGCTGAGCCTCGCGGTCCTCTACACCGCCTCATGCCTGTACCACGGGACCAAGGCCGCCTCCCCCAGGCCGGCCCTGAAGCTCCTGGACCACATCGCAATCTACCTCCTGATCGCGGGGACCTACACCCCGTTCTGCCTGCTCCCGCTGTGGGGACCATTGGGGGCGGGGCTGCTCGCCGCCGTGTGGGCGCTGGCCCTCCTCGGGATCTCCTCGGAGCTCTGGTTCCGCGAGCGCTTCAGGGTGGCCGGGGTAGTCCTGTACCTCGGGATGGGATGGCTGGCGGCCGTGGCGCTGCGCGAGCTACACGCCTTGCTCCCCACCCCCGCCTTCTGGCTGGTGGTGAGCGGGGGCGCCCTCTACACGCTGGGGGTGGCGTTCTTCGTCCTGGGCCGCACCATCCCCTTCATGCACACCGTGTGGCACCTGTTCGTCCTCGGGGCGAGCGCCTGCCATTACGTCGCCGTGCTCCTCTTCGTGCTCCCCCCGGCCGCCCGTTGACCCCCACCCCGGCGGCCGTCCCCGATCGGCCCGCAAAAAATCAGCCCCCTTCTCGTGAGGGGGCCTGCGGCGAAACGGACTCCCCAGCCCTCAGGTCCCGGCGGGCTCCAGCCGGTACTCGGGCTCGGGGGAGTTGAGGATGACCAGCCTGTTACACTTGACGCAGCGGCTCGAGATCACGCTCTTGAACGAGTTCACCACCTCATCGTATTCCGAGATCCTGAGGCAATCCCGGCAGAGGACCTTCACGTTTCCGGCCTTGGTGCGGACGATCAACCCCGGAATGGGTTCGCTCACTCCCCATCACCTCCCGCGCCAGCGAGGTCTCAGGGAATGAAAGCACCATAATTTTACGCGGTTTCCGCCCGTTTCACGGAAATGCGCTCGCCGTCGCGGACGGCGGCGAACACCTTGGGGTCGCCGAGGACCCTCCCCACGGGGTTCACCGGGCTCGCGGGCCTGATCTCGCCCGGATGCCTCGAGGCCGGCGTGGGGCCGAAGAAGATGCACATCGCCTTGCCCGGGGGCCAGTAGCCGATATCCCCCATCTCCACCAGCTCCACGGGGTTCTCCGCCTCGGCCTCCACCGGGATCTCGAAGTACACCTCCTCCCCCCAGCGGCGGGCGATCCCCTCGAGGGGAAGGGCCCTCCCGATGGCCTCCACCGTCCGGGGAGCCCGCTCGGGAAGGAGCTCCGCCTCCACCCTGCCGATCGATTCCGCCTCGATCGCGATCCTCATGGGTACAACACCACCTTCACCGCCTCGCGGCGGAAGAGCCTCTCGAACCCGACCTCGAACTCCTCCAGGGGGAGCTCGTCGGTCACGGCGGGGGTCAGGTCGAGCTCCGCGAGGAGCTCGCTCGCCTCGTACCAGGTCTCGAAGATGAGGCGCCCCACGATCCCCACCACCTCGATCTCCTTGAACACGACCCGGTTGAGGTCCCAGGGGATCCGGTCGCGGCTGAGCCCGAACGCGATCACCCTCCCCCCGGGGCGTACGGCCCGGAGGGCGTTGTCCCACGCCGCGGGCGAGCCGGACATCTCCAGCACCACGTCCGCCCCCTTTCCCCCCGTCCACCCCGCGATCGCGGCCACCGGGTCCTGCGAGGAGGCGTTCACCACCGCGTCCGCCCCCAACCGCTGGCCGGCCGCGAGCCGCGTCTCGCTCAGGCCCACGAGCCACACCTCCTTCGCCCCCAGCTTCCGCGCGATGGCGCAGGCGAAGATCCCGATGGGCCCATCACCGAAGACGACGACCCGTTTCCCCCCGACCTCGGCCCGCTTCACGGCGTGGACCGCGTTCCCGAAGGGCTCCTGCAGGGGGGCCACCTTTTCCGGCAACGCGGGATCGTTCTTCCACACCACCTTCTCCGGCACCACGATGTATTCGGCGAAGGCCCCATCCCGGTCGATCCCGATGATGCTCACGTCCTCGCAGAGATGGGCCCTGCCGGTGCGGCACATGTAGCACCGGCCGCAGAAGATGTGGGTCTCCGCGGAGACGTAGTCCCCGGTGGCGAACCCCTCCACCCCGGGCCCCACTTCCACCACGTGTCCGCAGAACTCGTGGCCGATGATCCGGGGAGGGGAGATACGGGAGCGGGACCATTCGTCCCAGGAGTAGATGTGGAGGTCCGTTCCGCAGATGGAAGCCGCCGCTACCCTGATGAGGACTTCCCCCGGCCCCGGCCGGGGCGTCTCCGTTTCCACCAGTTCCAACCCTTCCCGTGAGGACGTCTTCGCCAGGGCTTTCATCGTACGGAGATTGTAAATGCCGTTCCCAATTTGCCCAAATCGCCTTCGGGGGATAAGCTGAAGCGGGTGCGATCCCGGCGGACAAAGGAGGGAGGTACGACATGGGCAAATACGATTTCTTCCTCACGGAACTCGAGAACCTGAGACAACAGGGGCTGTTCAACATCATCCGCACCATCGGGAGCCCCGTGGGCGCGTGGACCGTGGTGGACGGGAAGCGCGTCCTCAACATGTGCTCCAACAACTACCTCGGCTTCGCCAACGACCCGCGCCTCAAGGAGGCGGCGATCAAGGCCATCGAGGAGTACGGGGTGGGGCCCGCGGCGGTGCGGTCCATCGCCGGCACCATGTCCCTCCACGTGGAGCTCGAGCGGAAGCTCGCGGAGTTCAAGAAGACCGAGGACGCCGTCACCTTCCAGTCGGGATTCTGCGCCAACCTCGCCACCATCCCCGCCGTCATCGGGAAGGACGGCGTGATCTTCACCGACGAGCTGAACCACGCCTCCATCATCGACGGCTGCCGCCTCACCAAGGCCCAGCGGGTGATCTACCCCCACCGGGACGTGGATGCGCTGGCCAGGTCCCTGGAGGAGTACAAGGACGTCCCCCGCAAGCTCATCGTCACCGACGGCGTCTTCTCCATGGACGGCGACCTCGCGCCCTTGCCGGAAATCGTGGAGCTCGCGGAGCGGTACGACGCGTTGGTGATGGTGGACGACGCCCACGGCGAGGGGGTCTTGGGGGACCACGGCCGCGGGATCGTGGACCACTTCGGCCTCCATGGCCGCGTGGACATCGAGGTGGGGACGCTCTCCAAGGCCTTCGGGGTGATGGGGGGGTACGTGGCAGGGAAGCGGGAGATCGTGGAGTACCTCAGGCAACGGGGGCGCCCGTTCCTCTTCTCCTCCGCCGTCACCCCCGCCGATGTGGCCGCCTGTATCGCCGCGGTGGAGGTGCTCATGGAGACCGACGAGCCGGTGCGCAGGCTCTGGGACAACGCCCGCTACTTCAAGGAGGAGATGGGGAAGCTCGGGTTCAACACGGGTCAGTCCCAGACGCCCATCACCCCGGTGATGCTCGGGGAGGCCAAGACCGCGTGGGAGTTCTCCAAGAGGCTTTTCGAGGAGGGGATCTTCGCCCAGGCCATCACCTATCCCACCGTGCCCAAGGGGAAGGCCCGGATCCGGGTGATGATTTCGGCGATCCACACGAAAGAGGACTTAGACTTCGCCCTAGATAAGTTCGCCAAGGTGGGGAAAGAGCTTGGCGTCATTTGACGCCGGTCATGGGCAGCTATGGGAGGCGGGGCGCGATGCCCCGCCTTTTCCTATGGGACCCTCTCACTCCTTGTTCTTCCCCCCTCGAGAACAGCAGATTTCCGCGAGGCAGGAGCGGCACAGCCCCGCAAGTGTCCTTATCTCACCCTCGGCGAGGTCCCTCCGGGCCCACTCCCGCCACAACCCGAGGCACCGGGAGAGGATGTCATGTAAAT
>JAJRVI010000011.1 GCA_024277405.1 Fidelibacterota bacterium | reverse complement strand
GGTGATCTCGTACTCGTCCCGGCCCTTCCGCCGCACCAGACGCTGGGCCTCCAAGGTGCGGAGGTGGTGGTAGAACTGCCCCTGGGTGAGGCCGCTTTCCCGCATCAGCTCGGCGGAGCCGGTGAAGCCCGCCTGCAGTGCCAAAAGGAGGCGGATGCGCTCCAGGCTCGCCAGGCCCTCCAGGGCCCGGGGGAGCTCGGGGGTGAGGATCCCGGGGAGGTCCTCCTCCGAGAAATGCTCGTACCAGGCAGTGGTGCGGCCGTCCCGGGTGCGTTGGAGCCCCACGATGAGGACCTGGACCCCTTCAGTGGCGATCCCGCGGGAAAGGTGGGCGAGGATGTCGTTGATGATGGGCTGTATATCGGGGCGGGAGGCGGCGGCCAATGGTGGGAGGGGCATCTCGGGGAGCTGGGACCGCAGGGCCCGGAGGCGGTCGGCCAGCTGGCGCAGCTCGCGTTCGAGGCGCTCCAGGTTTTCCATGGTCACCACGTAACTACGTTGTTACGTAACAATATACTAAACCCGAGGTAAAGTCAAGTCAAGCCGGCCCCCAAGGCGCGCAGCCCCCTCCTCCCACCCTCCGCGAACGCCTCCGCCGGGTTTCAATCGAGGCCCGGGGGAGCTAACATGGGGCACCATGCGCATTACCTTCCTGGGAGCGGCGAAGACGGTCACGGGCTCCTGCCACCTGGTGGAGACGGACAAGGTCAGGCTCCTCCTCGACTGCGGGATGTATCAGGGACACGATTCCGCCCGGAACCACGAGCCCTTCCCGTTCGACCCCGCGGGGATAGACTACGTGGTCCTCACCCATGCCCACCTCGACCACTGCGGCCTCATCCCGAAATTGGTGCGGGAGGGCTTCCGGGGACACGTGATCTCCACCCGGCCCACCGCCGATATCGCGAAGCTCATCCTCCTGGACGCCGCCCACCTCCAGGAGGAGGAGGTGGAGCGGGAGGCCCGCCGGGCCCGCCGCCGCGGGGAGCCCCCGCCGGAGCCCCTCTTCGACGTGGGGGACGCCCTGGAGGCGATGGACCACTTCTCCATTCGGATCGAGTACGGAAGGGAAATCGCGCTCGACCACGAGGTTTCCGTTGTCTTCCACGATGCGGGCCATATCCTGGGCTCGGGGATCGTGGAGCTCCACGCCGAGGGAAAGACGGTGGTCTTCTCCGGGGACCTCGGCTCCTGGGACCGCCCCATCGTGCGCGATCCCTCCCCCTCCCCGCCCTGCGACCTCCTCATCTCCGAGGGCACCTACGGTGACCGCCCCCACCGCTCCTTTTCCGAGTCGGTGGAGGAGTTCCGCGACGCGATAAACATCGTCCTCGGTCGGGGGGGCTCCGTCCTGGTGCCCTCCTTCGCCCTGGAGCGCACCCAGGAGGTCCTTTACGTCCTGTACGAGCTCTGGCGAAAGGGGGAGATCCCCCAGGAGGTGCGGATCGTGCTCGACTCCCCCTTGGGGAGCGCCGTGACCCGGGTCTTCTCCAAGTACTCCGATTGGTTCGATGTGGAGGGGCGCGAGCTCTTCTCCCGCCACGAGAACCCCTTCCGCTTCCCCGCCCTCTCCGTCACCCGGACCGCCGAGGACTCCAAGCGCCTGAACCACGCGGGGGGCGGGTACATCATCGTCGCCGGGAGTGGCATGTGCACCGGGGGCCGGATCGTGCACCACCTGCGCCACCGCCTCTGGCGCGAGGAGGACGGGGTGGTGTTCGTGGGGTACCAGGCCCGGGGGACCCTGGGCCGGGCCATCGTGGAGGGGGCGAAGACGGTGCGGGTCCTGGGGGAGGAGGTGGCGGTGCGGGCGCAGGTTTGGACCATAAACGGCTTCTCCGCCCACGCCGATAGGAACGAGCTTGCGCACTGGATCACCGCGACCGAGGCCGGACGGGTGGTCCTCGTCCACGGGGAGGAGCACGCCCTCACCGCCCTGGCGGCGGACCTCGCCTCCCGGGGAATCGAGGCGACGATCCCCTCACTCGGCGACTCCCTCGAGCTCTGATCCGTCGGTAGGAGATGGCGTTCCGGGCGCCCACGCGGGAGGAAATCCTCGAGGGCCCGGTCCTCCGCACCATGTTCCGCATCGGGGGACCCGCGGTCCTCTCCTCCCTCATCTTCACCCTCTACAACCTGGCGGACGCCTTCTGGATCGGGCGGCTCCCGGCCGAGGAAGCGGGGGCGGCGGTGGCGGGGATCCAGGTCTCCTGGCCCATCGTTTGGCTCCTGATCTCCTTCGTGTCCGGGTTCGGCGGGGCGGCGGTGAGCGCCTTCGTCTCCCAGTACATCGGGGCCGGGCGCACCCACGAGGCCAACCGCGCCTTCAATCAGCTATTCTCCATCGCCCTCATCGCAGGGGGTCTCCTGGGGCTCCTGGGGTTCGCCATCTCCCCTTGGGTGCTAGCGCTTCTCGTGGGGGAGGGCGGGGGGGCGGAGGCGGCGAACCTCTATATCTCCATCATCTTCCTCGGGCTTCCCACCATGTTGATCCCCGGCCTCTTCTACTTCGGCATGGCCGCCACCGGGGACACCGTCCTCCCCCTACTCGTGAACGGGGGCGGGACGCTTCTAAACATCCTCCTGGATCCGTTCTTCGTCCTCGGGTGGGGCGGGCTTCCCAGCATGGGGATCGTGGGGGCGGCCTACGCCACCCTGACCTCCCAGGCCGTGGCCACCGCGGCGGCGATCCTCATCCTCGCCCGGGGGCGGGGACGCTTGGTGCTCCGGGTCCGGGAGATGGCCCCCGACCCCCGGTTCGTGTTGCGGGCCCTGCGGGTGGGGATGCCGGCGGCGGTGGGCCAGTCCAGCGTGGCGTTCGGGTTCGTGGTGCTCACGGGGATCATCGGCCGGCTTCCGAACGCCGAGGCGGCCCTCGCGGGCTACGGGATCGGGGACCGGGTGTTGGGGCTACTGTTCATCCTCACCGATGGGCTCTCGGTGGGGCTCACCACCATGGTGGGGCAGGCCCTGGGGGCGGAGCGGTTCGCCCGGGCCCGGGAGCTCGTGTGGAAGGGGCTTTCGCTCCTCTTCGGGCTGCTGGCGGCGGAGGCGCTCGTGTTGTGGCTCATGCGGGAACCCCTGGTGGCGCTCTTCATCCCCGGGCGGGCGGACGTGATCGCCGTGGGGTCCGAGTTCATCGCCATCTTCGCCGCAGGGATGCCGTTTCTGGGGGCGTTCTTCTCCGCCCAGGCCATCTTCCGGGGCGCGGGG
>JAJRVI010000197.1 GCA_024277405.1 Fidelibacterota bacterium | reverse complement strand
CGCCCCTGGAGCCAGACGGCGATCCCTATCGCCAGCACCCCCAGCGCGAGGAGCGCCCAGACGATCGGACTCCAGAAACCCTCGCCGCTTCCGATCCTCATCCCTTACCCCCCGAGGACGGCCGCGAGGTACGCCTCACGGCCCGTGAGCACGGCCTGCACCGCGGGCGACACGATCCGCTCAATGAAGAACCCGGGGAACAGCCCGAACACGATGATCACCAGCGCCAATATCCCCATGGCGACGAGCATCCCCCGCGGAGCCGGGCTCGCCTCCCGCGCCCGCGGCCCGAGGAAGGCCCCCTGGAAGGCCCGGACCACCACCGCGAGGAGAAGGATCGAGGCGAGGAGCGCGAGGGCCGCGAGGATCGGCGACGCCCGGAAGGTGGACTCGTAGATGAGGAACTTCGAGGCGAAGCCGTTGAGGGGAGGGATCCCCGCCAGGGCCAGGGCCCCCAGGAGGAAGAACCCCGCCTCCCACCGGAGCGTGTGGCCCAGACCCCCCAGGGAGGGGAGGTCCACGGACCCGGCGGCGCGGCGCACCGCACCCACCACGAGGAAGAGGAGGCCCACCGAGGCGGCGTCGTTGATCATGTGGAAGATGCCGCCCGTCAGGGCCACCTCGCCGAACCCGCCCCGGGCCACGAGCCCCACGCCCACCGCGAGCAGCATGTAACCCAGCTGGGACACGGCCCCGTAGGCGATCAGGCGTCCCAGGTGCCGCTGCACCACCGCCATGAGGACCGCGACCAGCACGGTGGCGATCCCCAGCGAGGCGATGAGCCAGCCGATCCCCGGGGACGCCAGGGCCCCGCCGAACAGGGTGAACACCACCCTCAGGATCGCGTAGATCGCCGCCTGCGTGTTGGCCACGAGGACGATGGTGGCCATGGCCGGGGCCTCGCCGTAGGCGTCGGGGGCCCACATGTGGGCCGGCACCGCGCCGGCCTTCATCAGCAGCCCCCCGAGCAACAGCCCGAGCGCCAGCCTGTCGAGGAGGGACCCGGTTATGGCCTTGGAGAGGTAGGCGATGTTGAGGGCGTCGTACTCGCCGTAGAGGATGCCCACCGCGATGAGGACGAGGAGGCCGCCGAGGGTGTACATGGCCATGGTCTTGAACGCGGCCTCCGCCGGCCGGGACTCCCACACCCGGTACCCGATCAGGGCGCAGGCGGCGATGCTCGTTATCTCGAGGAACACGAAGAAGTTGAAGAGGTCCCCGGTGTAGACCATCCCCAGGATCCCGGCCCAGAGGAGGAGGAGGAGCGAGAGCCCCAGGCTCTTCCCCTCCTCTTCCCTCAGGTACTGGAAGCAGTATATGAACGCCACTACCCCCGCCAGGGCGGCGATGAGGCCCATGAAGGCCCCGAGGCCGTCCACAGCGAGGACTATCCTGATTGGGAATCCCCCCGCGGTCACGCTCTCCGTGGGGGAGGCCGCCCCCAGGGTGTAGACCACCACGCCCTCGGTGAAGGCCCGGATCGCCACGGCCACCGCCATGGCACTGGTGAAGGCCGCGATCAGGCAGGCCCATACGTTCCGCAACGTGCGGTTGATATAGGACACCCCCAGCAGTGAAAAGGCCCCCAGAAGCGGCACGGCTATCGCGAGGATGGGAGCGTGCACCAGCATCGTCATCCCCTCAGCTCCCGGATCTTCCCGGCGTCCAACGTCCCCCGATGGCGGTAGATGACCACGGCGAAGGCCAGCATCAAGGCGGTGGTGGCGAGTCCGATCACGATGGCGGTCAGGGTCAGCGCCTGGGGGGTGGGGAAGACCATGGCCCTCGCCTCGGGGGGCGCATAGGTGTAGATGGGGGCGATCCCGCCCTTCACGTAGCCCAGGGAGACGAGGAACAGGTTCACCCCCATCTCGATGATGGATATCCCGATGGCGAGCTTGATGAGGTTCCTCCGGGTGATGAGGGTGAGGAACCCTATCGCCACGAGGATCATGCTCACCACGAACGGCATGTTACCCATCTTCCCTCCCGAAAAGCGCGAGGAGGAGCACCACCGCGCCCAAGCCCGCGATCACCTTGAACCCCACGGCCCAGTTCATCAGGGGCAGGGTCCCCGCGGTGTTCAGGGCCCCCGGGTTGGGGCCGAGCTGGGGGACCGGGGCCCCGAAGAGGCCCCCGCTCCCGGCGAGGACGTTGCGGAAGAAGGTGGCGCCCACGCCGAGGAAGGCCAGGATCACGAACGCCATGGCACCCACGTCCTCCAGGGGCAGGAGCACGTGTGTCCACTTCCGCCAGCGTTCGCACCCGAAGGCCACCACCAGAAGGGCCACCACCGAGGCCACCACCGCCCCGCCCTGGAACCCGCCACCGGGGGTGAGGTGCCCGTGCATGATCACGTAGGCCCCGAACGCCAGGGCGACCGGGGCCACGACGCGGCTCACGGTGCGGACTATTACGCTCATCCCCTCGCCCTCCGTAAGAGCAACGCCACGCCCACCACCGCCGCGAACAGGACCGTGGCCTCCCCCAGGGTGTCATAACCGCGGTAGTCGAACACGATGGCGGTGACCACGTTGTTGGCTGCGACCTCGGTCTGGGCGTGCTCGATGAAGTAGCGGTCCATCTCCGATCGCGCCGGCTCGCCGAAGGGGCGCAACCAAACCCCACCGGCGATGAAGTACCCCGCCAGGATCAACAGGGACGCGAGGAAAAGCCACCGCTTCATTCCTCCTCCTTGTAATGGGTCTTGCGGATGGCGAGGATGTAGATGGCCACGGTCAAGGCGGCCCCGATCCCCGCCTCGGCGATGGCGACGTCCGGCGCCTGGAGGAGGTAGAACTCCAGGGAGAGGAGGAGGCTCGAACCGGCCAGGGCGATCACCGCGGCGAGCAGGTCCCGGAACCAAAAGGCCAGCGCGGCCCCCACGACCACCAGGATGAGCGTCAGCACGTGCAGGGCCGTCATTTCTTCTCCTCCAGCCTATCCACCACCGCCCCCACGGGCTTCACCCCCGCCCGGTGGGCGGCCCGCGCCAGGGCGTGGGAGCCGGTGGGGTTCGTGATGAGGAGGAAGAACAGGGCCAACAGGGCGTGGAGTGCCAGCGTCCCCCCTTCACCCCCGCCCTTGTAAAACCCGTAGGCCACCACCGCGAGGATCGAGAAGATCGACCCGAAGGTGGTGCACTTCGTGGCCCCGTGGATGCGGGTATAGACGTCGGGGAAGCGCATCAGCGCGAAGGCCCCGAGCCCATTGAACGCCGTGCCGATCGCCAGGAGCAGGTAAAAGAGCGCGCTCACAGGGGCCCCCCTTCCAGGTGCCTGGCGATATAGAGCGTGGCGATGAAGGAGAGGAGCGCGTAGACGATGGCGACATCCACGAGCACCACCTGCCCGAGGGCAGCGCCCAGAAGCACCATGGTGGCCACGACGAGCGTGTTGATGGTGTCCAGGGCCACGGCCCTATCGGGGGTCGTGGGACCCGCCGCCAGCCGCCCCATGCTCACGAAGACGTAGCCCACCAACACCGCCGCAGCCACCAGGAACCCGAGTTCCGCGATCATTCGGCGATCCTCCTCGCCCAAGCGGGGAAGGGGCCACAGACCTCTTCCGGCCGGGGATCGGGGTTCCGCACGTAGATCCAGTGCACGTAGAACTCGCCGGTATCATCGTCCACGTCCACGGTGAGGGTCCCCGGGGTGAGGGTGATGGAATTGGCGAGCAGCGTCCGGGCGAAGTCGGTCTTGAGGTGCGGTTGGAACCTCACGATGCCCGGCTTGATCTTCCCCGTGATCACGCGATACGCCACGTCGAAGTTGGCCCGCGCCATGGAGAGAAAGAACGGGCCGATGAGATAGAAGATGAAGAGGATCCAGCGATGGGGCTGAAGCAACCGCGCGTCCCCGCGTTTCCACACCACCTCCGCCAGGGGGATGGCCCCCAGGACGGCGATCACCGCCCCCGCGATGAGCTCGCCCGGGGACCAGAGCCCCAGCTTCCCCGTCCAAAGTGTCAGGATAAGGTAGACAATATAGATGAAGACTGCGCTAGCTGCCCATGCCCCCCATTTGCGCATGGTGGGAGAACTATACACCCAAGTAACCCAAGGAGGCAAATTTGGCGCGCGTGGACGGTGCAATCGCCGTTATGATTTCCATCAGCAAAATCGATGATCGCGGTCATATAGTACACGCGGCTTGCGGAGCGGCGCTCCGGCCTTTACCCTCGGGTCGCCATGCATGAGATCCGCGTAGGTTTCGGCGATATCCTGAAAAAGCAGCTCGAGCTGGCCGGGGAGAACTACGAGCTGTTGAGCGGCCACGGGGTGAAGGCGTTCAACGTGATGGGGGCCATCGGCTCGGGGAAGACCACCCTGATCCTCCGGCTGGCGGAGTCCCTGCGGAGGCGGGGGCTGCGGGTGGGGGCGGTGGCCGGGGACGTGGCCGGTGACGATGACTTCCGCCGTTTCCGGGACGCGGGCCTTCCCGCGGCCAACATCAACACCGGCGACGAATGTCACCTGGACGCCCACCGGGTCCACCACGCCCTGGAGGAGCTCCCGCTGGGCGAGCTGGACGTCCTGTTCATCGAGAACGTGGG
>JAJRVI010000196.1 GCA_024277405.1 Fidelibacterota bacterium | reverse complement strand
GCCACCACGTCCCCGGGAAGCACCGTGGCCGCCCGCCGTAACGCCCCTATCAGCTCCTCTATAAGTCTGTCCTTCACTTCCGTGATGTGTGATAGGGGATGTGTGATGGGCAAAAGCCTTTCCCCTCACGCATCACCCCTCACCGATCACCCATCACCTCCCGAAGAGTTCCCCCACCTTCCGTCGGTAGAGCTCGAGATACGTGGGCTTCTCGATGTCCACGAACTTCCCCACGATGAACTCCCTGCCCGGCACCACCTCGGCACCGGCCGGATCCACCCCGTGGCGGATCACCGCCTTCTCGGCGTAATAGCGCATCTCGTCCAGGGCATCCCCCAGCCGGTTACGGCGGCCGAAGTTGGTGGGACAGGGGGAGATGATCTCGATGAAGTTGAACCCCGGATGTCGCAAGGCCTCCTTGATTGATTCCTTGAGCCGCCGCGCGTGAAGGGTGGTCCAGCGCGCCACATAGGTGGCCCCGGCCGAGGCCGCGAGGTACACCAGGTTGAACGGGTGCTCGAAGTTGCCGTAGGGGGTGGTGGTGGTCCGGCCGTCCACGGGGGTGGTGGGGCCCACCTGGCCTCCCGTCATCCCGTAGTTGAAGTTGTTGACACAAAGGACGGTGATGTCCACGTTGCGTCGGGCCGCGTGGATGAAGTGGTTCCCCCCGATGGCGAAGAGGTCCCCGTCGCCGGAGAACACCACCACGGTGAGTTCGGGCTTGGCTAGCTTGAGACCGGTGGCGAACGGTATGGCCCGGCCGTGGGTGGTGTGGTAGGAATCCAGCCGCACGTAGCCCGCGAACCGCCCCGCACACCCGATCCCCGATACCACCGCCACCGAATCGGGGTCGATCTCCAGCTCCTCCAGGGCGTAGAGGAAGCTGGAGAGGGCGATCCCCAGTCCACAGCCGGAACACCAGATGTGGGGGAGGCGATCGGTGCGCAGGTATTTCTCCAGCGGGTGTCGCACCCCCGGCAGGATCTCGGGGGTGGGTTTCGGCCTCGGTTTCAGGACCGGCATCGCAGTACCTCCTCGATCCCGGCGAGGACCTCCTCGGGGGTGTGGATGCGCCCCCCCGCGCGGAACACCCCCCGCATGGGAACCCGCCCCCCGGTGGCCCGCTCCACCTCCCGGTAGATCTGGCCCAGGTTGATCTCCACCACCACGATTCCCCCCACCCGTTCTGCCAACTGTTTCACCACCTCGTCGGGGAAGGGCCAGATGGTGATGAGCCGCAGTAGCCCCGCCTTGATCCCCTTCTCGCGGGCGAGCTCCACGCCCCCCAGGGATACCCGGGCCGAGATCCCGTAGGAGATCACCAACACCTCCGCGTCCTCGGTCATCGTCTCCTCATACCAGGTGTACTCTTCCCGGAAGCGCAGGATCTTCTCGCACAGGCGCCGCACGAGCACATCGTGGGCCTCGGCGTCCATGGCGGGATACCCCCGCTCGTCGTGGGTGAGGCCGGTGACGTGGATCCGGTAGCCGTCCCCGGCACAGGCCATGGGTGGGACCAGGTCCTCGGTGGGTCTGTAGGGGAGGAACTCCTCGGGGGGAACTTCCGGCTTCCGCCGCGGGGCGATGGGGACCTCCTCGGGGATCTCCACCCGCTCGTACATGTGGCCCACCACCTCGTCGGTCATCAGCAGGATCGGCGAGCGGAAACGCTCGGAGAGGGCGAACGCCTTGACGGTGAGGTCGAACGCCTCCTGGGGGGAGGAGGGTGAGAGGGCGATGATCTCGTAGTGCCCATGGGAACCCCAGCGGGCCTGCATCATATCCCCCTGGCCCACCAGGGTGGGGAGCCCGGTGGAGGGGGCGCCCCGTTGGACATCCACCACCACGCACGGGGTCTCGGTCATAACGGCGAGCCCGATGTTCTCCATCATCAGGGAGAACCCCGGGCCGGAGGTGGCGGTCATGGCCTTGGCCCCGCCCCACGCGGCCCCGATCACCGCCGCCATCGCCCCCAGCTCGTCCTCCATCTGGATGAACACCCCGCCGACCTGCGGCAGCCGCCGCGCCATGCGCTCGGCGATCTCCGATTGCGGCGTGATGGGGTAGGCGGCGAAGAAGGTACACCCCGCGGCGATTGCCCCCTCGGCGATGGCCTCGTCGCCGTTCATGAAATGGACTCCTGCCAGTATCCGCCTCTTAGCCACCTTCGGCATCTTCCGCCTCCTCGAGCCAGATGGCGAACTCGGGGCACACCGCCTCGCAGAACCGGCACATGACGCAGGCCTCGGCGTCTACCACCTCGGGGGGATGGTACCCCTTGGCGTTGAAGTGCTCCGCCTGGGCCAGCACCTTTTTGGGGCAGAAGGTGTAACAGAAACCGCACCCCTTGCAGGTGTCCTCCAGGAGATAGAGGTACCCTTTGGGGACCACCCACCGCTTGGCCCCCTCTTTCCCTTCCGTGACGCGTGACGCGTGATGCGTGGCGCGATCCTCCACACCCTTTTTCGTGGTCATAGGAGATCCACCATCCTCGCCAGGACCCGCTTCCCCCGGTAGTCCGGGAGCAACATGGGGGAGCGGCGCCCCTCCGGGACCCCTGCGGCCCGCAGCTCCTCCACTAATCTCGCCACGCGGTCTAGGGTGTCCGGCCCCGGCTCTGGCAGTTCCCCGACGCACTTGGCGGCCGCGATCCCCGCCCGCCGCCCGAACACGAGGCAGTCCAGGGTGGAGTTCCCCATGAGGCGGTTCTTTCCGTGGACCCCACCGGAGACCTCGCCG
>JAJRVI010000010.1 GCA_024277405.1 Fidelibacterota bacterium | reverse complement strand
CTCATCTGAAAGGCATTTTAGCGGCCCTCGGTAATGTTCCCAAAGCCGTCATGACGCTGCGCTCGACTTTTGCGGGTACGGGCCCCCGAGAAACCTTCATCGTGGGACACCGGGGAGGGAGGGATATAGGATATTTAGGAGATATTAGGGAGGAGACGAAAGTGAGGGAACGAGGCCGAGATGCAAGGACCCGTGCCGCCCCCAAACCTGGGAGAACCCCGTGCCCTGCGCGATCTCTCCCACGCTTCCTCCGCTTGCGCTCAGGCAACTCCTCCCACCAAGGCTCCCCCGGTGGTGGGTTCAAAGATCTCCTCCTCCGTCTCCTGCCAAACTCCGTAGTCGCCGATCAGCTTTGCCTCCGACTCTATGATCGGATGGGCTGTATTTGTCCTTGATCTCGGCACCGACACGCGCGCTCCCATACGAACCCGCGGCGGTGATCTTCCGAGGGCCCCCTATAGGGAAGTCCATAGCCCGGGCGTGATCTGGTACAATCGGCGTAGATCAAGGGCTCGGCCAGTCGTGAGGCCCAGAGATCGGGGAATCACCAAGCGAAGCTTGAAAGGAACAGCGCATTGCGTCCGAGGATATAGAAGTGATAAGCTCCCCTCGTGGAGAGGATCCTCGACGGTCGATCGGACATCATTACCATTAAGTTTGGACCAAAAGGTCCTTTCTCCCTTTTCCGCTTTATCCCGGATTACGCTGAACCGCATACACTTCAACGAGGAACATCCGTAATCGAAGCAACCGGCTTCATTTACCCAAAATCTTGAGGCCCTTTACGCGAGACGCTACACTAGTGTAAGTTGCGGGTTAGAAAAATACTTCGTCCGTATTTGTTCATATTGCCGGCCTTTATCTTTCTGGGCCTATTTACATATTGGCCTGTATTTAAATCCCTTTACTACAGCTTTTTCCGTTGGAACCTCTTTACACCCCATCGGATATTCGTCGGAGGTGACCTTTATCGTGAGGTGTTTCAGGATCCTCTCACGTGGAAGGTCTTGAAAAACACCTTCCAACTCGGATTGGAAACCATCATCCCCAGCATCATCCTAGGCATGGCCCTTGCCCTCCTTCTCAACCGATCCCTGCGGGGAATCGCGCTGTTCCGGTTAACGGTCTATTATCCTTCGGTACTCCCTACCGTCGCCTTGGGAGCAATTTGGGTCTTCCTGTTCATTCCCGGCTATGGCCTCGTTCCCTATTACCTGGAGAGGCTCGGGTTCGGACAGCTGAGGTTTTTGGAAGATCCGCGCCTGGCCCTCCACGCCATTGCCTTCGTTACTGTTTGGAAACAGGCGGGGTACTTCATGATCTTCTTTTTGGCAGGATTACAAAACATCCCTTCGTACCTCTACGAGGCCGCGTTGATCGAAGGAGCCGGGGCGTTTCAACGCTTCCGCTACATCACTTTTCCGTTGTTGAAACCGATCTCCCTCTTCGTAATCGTAATGGCCCTAATATGATCCGTGCAGTGGGTCGATCAGGTATTCATAATGACCCAGGACGCCGGGCCATTTAACTCTACCAACATCCTCCTTTTCTATATTTATCAAACGGCATTCCAGTACTGGGACCTAGGAAAAGCCTCGGTCCTCACCGTGATACAAGTGTTGATCCTTATATCCGGCACACTGCTCGCCTTCCGGGTCTTCGAGAAGGGGATCTATTATGAAGGGACATAAAGGTGGACGTGCAATAAGGAACTTGGGCCATATATTGCTAATTTTGGCCGCGATCTCTATCTGGCTTGTGCCCTTATGGTGGACGGTGATCACGGCCATCCGCCCCGTCTCGGAAACTCTCAGCCTCACGCCCCAGTGGATCACCCATCGGCCCACATGGGAAAACTTTAAACGTGCCTTTAATCTAGCGCCTTGGGGGCGCTATTACCTCAATACCTTCCAGGTAGTGGTAGGAACCTTCCTCCTTCAAATGATAATTATCATTCCTGCGGCTTACGCTTTCGCTA
The DNA here is from genome assembly GCA_024277405.1 of Fidelibacterota bacterium. GTDB lineage: Bacteria > Bipolaricaulota > Bipolaricaulia > Bipolaricaulales > Bipolaricaulaceae > UBA3571. Next base: position 3,593 of record JAJRVI010000010.1, on the reverse strand, counting down.
GACTTACATTCCCGGGAAGGGACCTACTCTTCTATGTACTTCTCGTTCAACTCATGTTACCCGCCGCGGCTTTGATCTTCCCCAACTATACCACCATTAAAACCCTAGGGCTCGTGGACACCAAGGTCGCTCTCATGCTCCCTTATGCTGCTTCTGCATTTGGCACATTTCTCCTGCGTCAGGCGTTCCGCACCGTTCCCCAGGAGCTGGAAGATGCGGCCTTGATAGACGGATGTAATTGGCTCGGCCTGATCCGGCATGTCTATTTGCCTCTGATAAAACCAGTGTTTATCGCTTTCGCTCTTAACTCCATTATCTACCACTGGAACGAGTTCCTATGGCCTCTTGTGGTGATAAATTCGCCTAGCAAGCGCACCCTTACTCTTGGGCTGGCCATGGCGTTTAAATCCCAGGAAACTGGGTTCGATTGGCCCTTAATGACCGCGACCCTCCTGATCGTTATCTCCCCTCTGCTCATGCTCTTCGTAGTGTTCCAACGGTGGTTCATTCGCATCTACGCCCAGTCAGGAATAAAAGGGTAAAGGAGGTGATGTGGCCGGGAAGACCACGGTTTCAAGCTGTAAGGAGGTATCCTTACGAAGGAGGTGGAAAGATGCGCAGGTTCTTGGTGGTGTTTTCCCTAATCCTCGGGGTGGGCATGGGGCTCGTGGCCGAGCAGGTAAACCTCACCTTTTACTACCCGGTCTCGGTGGCTGGACCACTGGCCAAAGTGATCGAGGCTATGGTAGCCGAATTCAACGCGACGCATCCAAACATTCAGGTGACCCCGGTCTTCGCAGGGGGATATAACGATACCCTTCTTAAAGTCCAGGCTGCCATCATGGGCGGGACTCCGCCGGACGTGGCGATTTTGCTCTCCACCGACCTCTTCACCCTTCGGGCCATCGACGCTATCGTCCCCTTGGATGAGTTCATCGAGGCTGATGTGGATGGCCAGAAATATATCGATGACTTTTTCCCTGCGCTAATGGCGAACTCTCTCCTCGAAGGAAATATCTGGTCCATCCCCTTCCAGCGCAGCACGCCCATTCTCTACTACAATAAGGACCTTTTCCGTGAAGTAGGTCTCGATCCCGAGAGGCCTCCTACCACGTGGGACGAACTGGTGGAGTACGGCCTCAAGCTCACTCAGCGTGCCCCAGACGGCTCAGTTCTCCGCTGGGGCCTAGAAGTACCCTTCAGCGGGGGGTTCATTTGGAACTTCGAGGCTTTCATTTACCAGACGGGATGCCCTGGCTGCAACGAGGTAAAAATCGTGAGCGACGATGGAACAGAGGTTTACTTTACCAGCCAACACGTCCTCGTGGCCCTACGGTTTTTCCGGGATCTCTCCGTCTACTACAAAATCATGCCCAATGGCTATATCAACTGGGGTACGGTCCCCTCAGATTTCCTCGCTGGACGCGCGGCAATGATTTATCACTCTACTGGTAGCCTTACCCACATCCGTAACAATGCCCCGTTCGAGTTCGGAGTCGCTTTCATGCCGGGATTGAGCTGCTACGGCACTCCCACCGGCGGCGGTAACTTCTACATTTTCAAGGCCATCCCCGAGAGCCATCGGAAGGCCGCCTGGACCTTCGTTCGCTGGATGACCTCTCCGGAAAAGGTGGCCGAGTGGTCCATCAAATCCGGTTATATCGCGGTGCGGCGTTCCGCTTATTCCACAGAACTGATGAGCGCCTTCACCTCTGAACATCCGGAGTATCTCGTGGCCCGAGACCAACTGGCGTACGCCCACAAAGAGTTCGCATGCTATAACCGTGCCAAAGTAACGAAGATCCTGTTCGATCAGCTCGCTCGTGCCATTCTTGGCGAGGCCTCTCCCGAAGAGGCCCTTGAGGAAGCGCAGCGTCAGGCAAACGCTGAGCTCGAACCGTTCAGGAAATAACCACACGCGCACGGGAACCGTCCGGGGGCGGGGCTCAGCTGGGCCCCGCCCCCATTTTCTCGGGTTGGGATCGTGGTGGCGTTACATTAGACTGGCGGGTGTGAAAGGAGGTAGGAGAAGATGGGCAAAGTCGTGGCGTTGGTGATCGTAGCCTTGGGCGCATCCGCGTTGTTCCCCCTGGCCGCGGCCGCCCAGGAGGGGCCACGGGACCCCCTGGTCTACGGGCTAGCCTCCTTCCTCATCCCCGGGCTGGGACAGTACCTGAACGGCGAGCCGGACAAGGCGTTGGTGCACTTCCTCGTGGCCGTGGCCATCCCCACTGTGGGCTATTACATGGCGGCCATCACCCTGAACCCGTTACTGGCCTACGTTACCCCCCTCGCTCAATTGGGTTGGTCGATCTACTCCGCACTGGACGCCTATAACGTGGCAAAGGCGTACAACGAGGCGCACGGATTCACGTCGTTGGGATTCGACTTCAAATTCGGGGGCTGAGCCCCTCAGATCTCGACGTCCAGGGCGGAGAGGACCCGCCCGATCGGGGTGAACACGGTGGCCTCCCCCGAGCCGGCGAACAGGAGGCCCACGACCCTCGTGCTGTCGGGAAGGATCACCGCCGAACCGGAATCGCCCCCGGCGGAGAACCCGGGGGTCGTCACCACGCACTGGCCCACGAAGCGCACGCGCTCGAGCCCGTACAAGACGTCGATGGTCGCCTCCACCACCCCGATCTCCCCGTGGGTGAGGCCGGTGGTACGGCCAGATTTTATCACCTCCGCCCGGAGCTCGGGCTCCGCCCACCCGGAGGGCTCGCCCACCTCCAGGATCTCGGGCGAGACCAACTCCCGGGAGAACGGCCGCGCCAGCGCCGCGTCCATCGCGTTCTCCCCGGCGAAATCCAGCCGAATGTAATCTGCCAATTCGGCGATCCCGTCCTCCGGGACGCGTCCCCCGTCGCCGGGGCCCGGCTGGAGGATGTAGTCGCCCCTCACCCCCAGGTTCGTCGCGGCGAGGACGTGGTTGTTGGAGAGGATGAAGGCCCGGTCGCCTCGGCGGACCAGGCATCCCAATGTGCCGGCGGTGGAACGGACGTGCCCGATCGAACAACCGCCCGGGGCCGGCCGCATCCTCTCCCGCCGTCCCACCCCGGCGGGGGGCGGGACGCGGATCACCCCCACCTCCACCACGTCGGTGCGGACCCCCTCTATCTCCGGGGGGACGCGGTCCTTGGGGTGTATGTCCTCCAGGGGGCGGAGCTTCTTGGTGACGAGTACCACGATGGCGAGCTCCCCCGTCACCTCCCCTCCCACGACCTTATACCCCACCCCCACGCCGCGCACCGTGGCCTTGCGCAGCAACGCCGCTTCGTGCCTACGCTTCAATTCCAGGAGCTCGGTCAGGTCCCCCATCCTCCGCCTTCACCCTACCCACCATCCGTACCCGCACCGGCACCCCTTCTACCTCGTCCGGATAGACAGCGTCCGCACTCGCCTCCACGAGGAGCTCGATAACCTCGCCGTCGCCCTCACCGATCCCCACGCCCACGACCCCGGCGAGCGCGAGCAGCCGCTCCCGATGCCGCTCCAATACCTCACGGGCACTCACTCCCGCAACGCCTCCACCGCCCGTTCCAAGGCCATCCCCCGGGAGCCCTTCACGAGGAGCAGGGTGGGGGCCCCCT
>JAJRVI010000195.1 GCA_024277405.1 Fidelibacterota bacterium | reverse complement strand
TGGAGCGGCTCATCAAGGAAGTGAAAAGGAGGGTAAAGGTGGTGGAGGTCTTCTGTGGTCCCGAGGCGGTGGAAAAGCTTTTATACTTGGTATTGGAGGAAAAGAATCGGACCACGCTCAGATGGCGGCTTAGGGGATTCGCGGAAATACAGTCGGGAAGCTGCCATGCCGCCGGACACACTACATGAGGCACTACCGTTGACAACGGGCTTATTAACAGGAGTGTTGGTGACCGGAATGATGATAGCCGGTCAGGTGTTAAACATCCCGGCTAAAGCGCAGATCACCCTTACACCAACAGAGGAGTTGCTCACCGTCCCCGGCCTGTGCGTTGTAGAAAGGGAGGACGACCACCTCATGATTAGATCGAAGGGCCCAGTGGTGGAATGGTCGCTGCTTGCTGGGGCTACTTATGCACAGGGAGAAGTCCCACCGGGCCAGCTCACTAGTGTTCCCCTGCCTCACTACAAGACCTTCATTTTCACCGTGGCACGGCCAGTATTGGGAAAGATCGGGGTCATCATCGGCAGGGAGAACGATGGCCGTCTGGGCTACAAAGCTTATGTAGGAGCTCCCTTCGCCTCCCTCCGAATCCCGGGTCTCGGCTTTACCGAAGTGGTGGTCAGAGGCGGAAAACTTTACCTACATATCCACTGTGACAATCCGGGGGTAAGGCCCGTGGAGTACTCGATCCTCTGGGGCGAAGACTACCATCAGAGCGAGGCCGGGGGCTGGGCAAGGCCCGAGTTCGAGCCGGCGGACAAATACGAACCGTTGCCCCATTACCGGACCTTCATCATCACCATAGCGCGATATGATAAGATAGGGGTTATGATCGGCCGGGAGAACGACGGGCAGGTCGGGGCCATAATTCTGCCATGATGGCACAATTGGTCACGAATTGAGGGCTAGCATAGGATTTTTGTAGCAGTATGAGGCGAGGGTGTAAGCTCACAAGGCCTTTCCATTTCCGAATCCGTAGGGGTACCATAGGAGCGGTGGCCTCAAGATCGGGCTCGGCCCTTTCCGACCCGCGTCCGCCCGCTGGCTTTCCCGCATGGCCGAAAGAATCGACACGCACTGAGCCCGGGCTATCCCCGAAGAGACGTCCCCGGTTAAGCGCCCAAGGACACCAACACCACCCCGGCGCTAGCGAGGGCCGCGCCCAGGAAGGAACGCCCCGTGGGCCGTTCGCCGAGCAGGATCACGCTGGTGGCGAAGGCGAAAATCGTCATGGCGCCGCCACGGATCGGGGTCAAGAGGCTCGCCTCCGCCAGCCGGAGCCCCGAGAGCCACAGGATCCAGCCCAGGAAGAACCCCACGCCCGCGGTGAAAAAGGCGATCCAAAGTCCTACGGGATCCAACCGCCTTTTGCTCGGGGAGCGCCGCGCCAGGGCCGTTGTCCACCAGGTGACGGAAGCGACCCCCACGAGAACGAGCTGGAACTCCGCGGGGGACATCCCCCGCGAAAGGCAATACTTCGCCGGTCCCGTCTCGGCTATCCCCCAAAGCAGGGCCGCCCCCAGGGCGGCCAAGCCTCCGACGATGGAGCCCGTGCGCTACCGTCTCACCGGGGGCGCGATCAGGAAATAGGCCCCGATCACCACCAGCAGGGCGGCGAGAAACGTGACGTAGCGGGCGGGTTCCCCCAGGAACACCACCGCCGTGACCACGCCCCAAAACGGGGCCGTGTTGGCCAGCGCGGCGGCCCCGTGGGCTTCGCCGTGTTTCAGGGCGTACATGTAGAGGAGCGTCCCCAGGAAGGGGTCGATCAGCCCCGCGAGGGCGGCCACCCCGATAATGCCGGGATCCTCGAACCGGAACGCACCGGTTATGAACCCGTAGGGAATGGCGAAGAGGAACGCGAACGAGGCGCGGACGGCGGCGTAGAGGGAAAGCTCCATCCGGGCGAGTCCGAGCTTCGACACCACTTGCGCCACGCCCCAGCTCAGCGCCGCGGCCAGGGAGAGGAGGACCGCGAGATCCACGTTCATAATCAGGCCTATCTCTATTCCGGTGGTCCTGGTATAGGCGGCCACGGAATTACGCGGGACCCGATCTCAGTTCTCGCGCAACCGGAGGAGACCGAGCAGTAGCCGGCCGGCGGCCTCGCGGCGGTACCAGTCGGGACCGCGCACGTCGGTGATCGGATTGGTGGCGGAGGCGAGCTAGGGGCAAATGAGCTCGAGTTCCTCGCGCACGAGGCGCTTCCCCCGGAGCCTTTCCTCCACCGCCCGGGGCCGGACCACCGTGGGGGCCACCTCCCCCAAGGCGAGCCGTGCCTCCCGGATCACGTCCCCCTCGAGCCAGAGGAGCGCTCCCAGGGAGAGGACCGCGATGTAGAGGGCCCGGCGCCGTCCCACCTTGTGGAAGTAAGCCACCGGATGTCCCCCGGGGAACGGGACCCAGAAGCTCCTGATGAGCTCCCCTTCTTTCAAGACGGTCTTCCCCGGCCCCAGGATGAACTCCTCGATGGGAATGGATCTCTCGCCATCCGGCCCCACAAGATTTACTTGCGCCTCCAGGAGGTACAGGGGTATTAGGATGTCGCCGGCGGGGGAGGCGTTGGCCACGTTCCCCCCGATGGTCCCCATCTCGCGGATGGCGGGTGCCCCCAATTTCTCCAGCACCAGCCTGAAGATCGGGAGCTTCTTTGAGATCTCCGAACGGAGGAGCTCGGCGTGGGTGACCGCTGCCCCTATCTCGGCGCCGTTGTCGTGCACCTCGATCCCCCGGAGCTCCGGCAGCTCCCCGATGTAAACGAGGAACCTGGGATTCCAGAAGCCCTTCCGTACCCGCACGAACACATCGGTTCCTCCAGCCAGGGGCATTCCCCCTTCCCGCACCAGGGAGATGGCCTCCCGGAGATCCCTGGGTTTCACGATCTCGACCGGCCCCGTCTTCCTCATCTCCTCGCTCC
>JAJRVI010000194.1 GCA_024277405.1 Fidelibacterota bacterium | reverse complement strand
TGCCCCTCCTGGCATACGCCTCCCGGGGCCTCAACGCCAGGATGCAAGCCCTCTGTCAGGGGATCCAGGAGGCGGACGCGTGGGCCTCCCGGGAGCTGGGAGAGGGGCTCTCCGCGGCGCTCGTAGTGAAGCTTTTGGGCCTTTCCCGGTGGGTGGAAGGACGCATCGGCAGGGCCCTTGCGCGCCTGAAGGACGCCAACGTTAGGACCAACATGGTGGGGGCGCTGGCGGGGGGAGTCCTCACCCTGATCGTCGGTTCCGGGCCGGTGCTCCTCCTTTGGCTGGGTGTCTACCTCGTGATGGGGGGAGGGCTTTCTTTGGGAACCGTGGTGGCGTTCGTGTACTTTATCCACTACCTCTACGGACCCACCCAATCCCTCATCACCACCAATCTCGACCTCCAGCGGGCCCGGGTGGCGGCTCGGAGGATATTCGAGATCCTGGACCGGGAGCTGGAGCCCCGGGTGGGCCGCACGCTGGCGGTGCGGGCCGGCGCTGTGCGGCTCCGCGATGTCACCTTCGCCTACCCCAATGGGGCCGTGGCCCTGCGGGGGGTGAACCTGTCCGTGGAGCCGGGAAGCAAGGTGGCGCTGGTGGGGCGGACCGGCTCGGGAAAGTCCACGCTCCTCGCCCTCCTGGTGAGGTTCTATGAGCCCACGGCGGGGGCGATCTACATCGACGGCCAAGATATAAGGGAGGTCTCCCTGGACTCCTTGCGAGGCCAGGTCATCCTGGTCCCCCAAGAGGTCTTTCTCTTTTCGGATACGGTTTGGGAGAATCTGCGCGGCGGCGATCCAAGGATCTCGAAGGAGGAAATCCTCCGGGTGACCTGGGCCCTGGGGGCGCACGAGTTTATCGAGGAGCTCCCCCAGGGGTATGGGACGGTGATCGGGGAGCGCGGGGGAAAGCTCTCGGGGGGACAGCGGCAGCTTCTGGCCCTGTGCCGGGCGGTGCTGCGGCGGCCGAAGGTCCTCCTTCTGGACGAGGCCACTTCGGCCATGGATTCGGAGACCGAGGGCCGCGTCTGGCGGGCACTGCGCGAGCTCCTCCCGGACTCCACCATCATCATCGCTGCCCATCGCCTGGCCACCGTCCAATCCGCCGATCGGATCTTCGTGTTGAAGGAGGGCCGCGTGGTGGAAGAGGGAACCCACGAGGAGCTTCTCTCGCGCAGTGGCGAGTACCGGAGCCTCTTCGAGGAGCAACTCGGCGTGGCTCAGGGGGTCGATAAATGAAGATCGAGATTTTCCTGCGGGTGGGGGAGGCCCATGTGGAGAGGGATTGCCCCTGTCCCTGCGGGTGCGATCAAGGGGGCGGAAACGGAGCCGGACAGGGAGCGGGGGCGAAGCGGGGGACCGCCGGCGACGGATCCCAAAAGGAAGGAGGTGAGGAAGGATGAGAACGCTCAAGATCCCCTTGATAAGCGGCGCTCCTGTAGATGTGGTGCCCCTGGGCTGCAAGTGCGGCTGTGGGTGCTCGGGCGGCGCCGGTGCCGGCGCTGGAAGCGGTTCGAGCATCACGTAGCTCCGTATCCCACTGAAAGGGAAGAGACCTCCCCGAAATGCTGGCGGTCCCCCGTTTTGAACTATGGGCAAGCCGGTAAAGCTCACTGAAGACCTCGTGGAACTCGAACGGGGAGGGCGGCACCTTTTCTTCAGGCCCTCGTCCCTCGTGTTCGCCCTCACCGATGGGGTGGGGGCGTGGATCATCAGGGAGCTCTCCTGTGGTAGGGCCTTAGATGAGGTGGTGTGGTCACTTGCGGACCGGCTTTCCCTTTCCCCCGCCGCTATTATCCAAGGGGTGGAAAGGTTTTCGGAAACATTGGTGAATTCAGGGCTTCTCTCCTCAAGCGAAGAAGAGGAGCAGACCCGGGATGTTCCGGATCCTCGCCCTTCGGACATCTACCTCCACCTTACTTCCCAATGTAACCTGCGTTGCGTTTACTGTTACGCCCAACGGCCCGGGGACCCCGGAGGTGGAGGAGTATCCCTGCCCCTTGACGCGGCAGCGAAGGCCCTTCGGGACGCGAAGGAATTGGGGGTCAAAAACGTCTTCTTAACGGGAGGGGAGCCGCTCCTAAATCCCTGGGCCCCGAGGATCATGGAGCTCTGCCGTACGCTCGGGTTCCGCACCGTCCTGCTTACAAACGGCACGGTCATCGATGCGAAAATGGCGGAGATCATTGTCCGCTACTGTGATCAGGTCACCGTGAGCCTGGACGCGGCCCAACCGGAGCTCCACGACCGGCAACGGGGAACGGGAACCCATGGTAGGGTGGTGGAATCGATGAAACTTCTCAAGGAAGCCGGGGTAAGGGAAATCGTGGCCTCGGCGGTGATTACAAGCGTGAACCAGGGGGAAAGTTATTCCCGCTTTGTTGATTTCGCCCACCATATCGGCGCAGATTGGGTAGCGCGGCAGGTCTACATCGCACAGGGAGATGAAAGGGATGGGCTTTTCATGCCGGATTTCTCAGCTATCTTCGCGGAGCTCGAGGCCTCCATCGACGCATTGGTTAGGGGCCCTATGACGTCCGGTGAAGGGGACGAGCCCCTGATCTGCCGGGATCGATGCGGTGCGGGATATAGCGTAATCGCCGTGGACGCAGACGGGACAGTGTATCCATGCCAAGGGCTGGTGAAGCCTGAATTCGCCGCCGGGAGTATTCTTGCCGCTTCTTTGGCGGATGTGTACCGTCGTTCCCCTGTTCTGCAGGGAGTACGGGGGATCACCGTGGCTGATATCTCCGGATGCGGAGATTGCGCCTTTAGGCATGTGTGTGGGGGAGGTTGTCGGGCGTTGGCGTACAACGTCCGCGGCGACCTTTTCGCCTCCATCCCTGAGGAGTACTGTCGGCTCAACCGGATCCTCGCCGAGCGCAGCCTCTGGCGGGCGGCCCTATTGGGAGGCAAGAAAGGCGCAGAGTGATCTGTAGGTGGAAGAAATCTTTTTCTTCTCGATGCAGGGGGTTTTCCAAGCGCACCCATGTTTAAAACGGCCCGTGCGGACCTCCGTCGGTGCCCTTCGGCGGGCGCCTCCGGGCCTTCGGCTCAGGCCAAGTGATCCCCTATCACCCGCAGGGACCGGCTTACCGTTGCTCCCTTCCGGGCCTGGCGGGGTTCACCGGTGTGCGTCGTAGGGGGCTCAGCCGTCGACGCCTCCGCACCCGGCCCGCTACCGCCTCCGGACCTCTCGGGAGGCCCATCGGCCCCACGTATAGCGGGTTTTGGGTACAGGGGACCGCTAACCCCCCACCGTGCACGGGCCTGGCGGAGGGGGTGGGATTCGAACCCACGGCGCCCTTCTGGGGCGCACACGCTCTCCAGGCGTGCCTGTTCGTCCGCTCCAGCACCCCTCCGTGGGTTTACGCCCGGGAGGACTCGAACCTCCGACCTGCGGCTTAGGAAGCCGCTGCTCTGTCCAACTGAGCTACGGGCGCATCCGTAATGAATCTTAATCTCCCCGCCCCCACCCGGTCAACCTCGCGGTCCCCACCGCCCTCGGGAAATTCCAACCCCGGGTATCTCCTGATGTCCGTTTCGAAAGCGATCCGGGGGTATCTCGGGCAGACAATGAAATAAAGCGACGTCGCACACGGGGTGCGATGCTGTGCCTCCTCCGGTAGCGTCGGGGTTTACCCCCGACGCTGAAAAGTTCCCCTCGCTGTTTCCGCTGAGGCACATCGGGCCCTTGACGGTGCCCCGGAAAATGTCCTATATGGAAGTTGTGCCGACGGAGAGGGTGGTGCAGCTGGTAGGTTTGTGCCTCGGCGGGGATTCCCTGCGCGAGGGCCTCTCCGTCGTCCTCGTCCTTA
>JAJRVI010000193.1 GCA_024277405.1 Fidelibacterota bacterium | reverse complement strand
ATGGCGGCGTCGGCCCCGCCTTCCTCCAGGGCCGCGAGGTCCGCGAGCGCTCGTTCCACGATCCGATCCAGCCCGCCTCCGGCGTATCGGGGGCTCCCCGGGAGAGGGGGGAGGTGGATCACCCCGATGAGGGGTTTATCCCCCGGGAATACCTTACGGAACAGGGTCTTTGACCCCATCATCCCTCCTTTTCCGCTCCTCCAGGAAGGCGCCGATGGCGAGCCGCTCCTCCCGGGTAAGATCGGCGCCCTCCACGAGCGCCTCCGCCGCTTCCAGAGGGACCTGGGGCGGCCGGTGCCCCATTGTGCTCAAGGCGCCGCACAGGTTTCCCACAAGCCCCTGTAACCGGGGCCCGTAGCCGCGCAGACGGGCCGCGATGGCCCCTGCCACGAAGGCATCGCCCGCGCCAGTGGTATCCCGCACCGTCGCGGTAAACCCCGGGATCTCCAGCTCCCGGCGCCCGCGCCGCCATATACACCCCCTTGGGCCCCGTTTGACGAACGCCTCCCGGACCTTCCCCGGGCCGGCGAGCTCGCGCTCGGTCCCGAAGACGAGGGCGATGCCTTCCGGACCGAACGTGCAGAGGTCCCCCGCGGTGAAGAGGGGGTTGAGGTCCAGGCAGACGGGGACCCCCAGCGCCCGTGCCCGGCCGAGGGCGTGGCGGGCGACCCCAGGGCATCGCCGGGCCACATACCCGGAGAGATAAAGACAGTCCGCGCCCCTCATGGCCCCCTCCAATCCGTCGGCCTCCAGGGCGGCGTTGGCCCCGGGGCACGTGATCATCGCCCGTTCCCCTGTGGGATCTATCAGGGAAAGGACCACGCCCGTTCTCTCCGCGGGATCGCGCTGTACGAAGCCGGTTCGGATCCCCAAGCGGGCGAGCTCCCGGACGATGAACTCTCCCCACGGGTCGTCCCCGATCCGGGCGAAGATGCGGACCTCGATCCCGAGCCAAGCGAGCCACGCCGCCACGTTCCCCCCGGCCCCGCCGCGACGGATCTCCGCCCACGGGGCCTCCGACTCGCCCCCCGGCCGGGGCCACGCCGATGTCCGGGCCACCACGTCAACGTTCAGATCCCCGATCACCAGGACCATCATTCTCCTTCGCCCGTTTGTCCCTCCCCCGAATCCCTTTAAACTCCATTTCGGCCATGAAGATCAAGGTAAAGTTCTTCTCGTCGTTCGGGAACCTGGCCGGCGTGAACGAGGACGAACTCGAGATCCCGGAGGGGGCCACGTTACGGGAGGTGGTGAAGCTCGTGCTCGAGCGGTATCCCCAGCTCAAGCAGTTCGCCGAGTACATGATCACGAGCCTCAACAATCGCGTCGCCGACGAGGAGGCCCCCGTGAAGGAAGGGGACGTGGTGGCGATCATGCCCCCCCTCGGTGGGGGCTAGTTCGTGCGGGAGCATTCCGGACAGAGGCCGATCCCCTGGACCTGAGCCTTTTCCAGCGCGAACCCCTCTCGGGCCGCGGCACGCTCCAGGGAGGCGCGGATCCGCCCGAGCTCGAACTCGATCACCCGCCCACAGGACCGGCAGATGAGGTGGCCGTGGTCTTCACGGGCGAGGACGTTCTCGTAATGGGCATGGGCCTTGCCCAGTCGCACCTTCCGCACTAACCCCGCTTCCTCCAAGAGCTCCAATGTCCGATAGACCGTGGCGATGGAGACGCGCTCGCTGCGCAGGCTTTCCCAGATATCGGTGGCGTCGAAGTGGCCTTTGCGGGCCAGCACGGCTCGGAGGATCTTGCGGCGCGTTTCGGTCACATTGCGGCCGTGATGGCGCAGGTATCTCTCGAACTGTTCCACGGGATCCTGGGACATCATCTCACCCCGAAGGAAAACTATTCTAATTTTCGCAAACTGTCAACGTCCTCAGTCCCCTCCCACCATCAACTTCACCGCGTCGTCCACCGTCAACTCTTCCACGGGGAAATCGCCCACCTTTTCCCCCTTGCGCAGGATCACGATCCGGTCGGCGACCGCGAAGACCTCCTGGAGGGTGTGGCTGATGAAGACCACCCCGATATCGCGTTCCTTTAGGTTCCGTACGAGGTCCAGGACCTTCCTCGCCTCCTGGACCGCCAGCGCCGCCGTGGGTTCGTCCATGATGAGGAGTTTCGGTTCGGTGTAGAGGGCCCGGGCGATGGCCACCGTCTGCCGTTGCCCCCCGGAGAGCTCCCCGGCCAAGGCGCCGAGATCCCCGATGTTCACCTTGAGCCGGGCCAACAGGGCGCGGGCTTCCCGCACCATCCGCCCTTTGTGAAGCAGCGCGAGGAGGCTTCCGCCGCCCACCAACGCGGGCTCCCGTCCCAGGAATATGTTCGCGGGGACGTCCAGGTTGTCCACCAGGGCGAGCTCCTGGTACACGGTCTCGATGCCGTGCTCTTTGGCATCCTTGGGGCTCCGAAACCGCACCCTACGGCCTTCGATCAAGATCTCGCCTTTGTCGGGAGGGAAAACACCGGAGAGGATCTTGATCAGGGTGGATTTCCCGGCCCCGTTGTCCCCGATCAGGCCGACGACCTCCCCCCGTCTCACGGAGAAATCCACTCCCCGTAGGGCATGGACACCGCCGAACCATTTGTGGATCCCCCGCATCTTCACCCAGGGACGGACGTCTGGGGCCATCAGAAGATCACCCCGCATTCCAAGATAACGTTGGCATATGGCGTGGCCTCCCCTGTCCGTATCACGGCCCGGGCCCGTTTCACGAGCTCCTTGAACTCCGTGTGGGGAACATCCTCCATCGCCGCGGCGGGGAAGAGCTCGCGGAGGAGTCCCAGGTTGCGGGCGTTATGGGTTCTCATCTCCGTGGCCACGATCACCTTTTGCACGGCGATCTCCCCGGCCACCGCTCGCACCACATCGGCAAACGAGGGGAGGCCCGGGATCAAGGCGAGATCGATGCGCCACACCCCCTCGGGGATGGGGAGGCCGCAGTCGGCCACCACGACCCAGTCCCCATGCCCCAACTTGGCGAGGAGGAAGCTCAGCCTGTCGTTCAAGATCCCCCTCTTTTTCATGGCGCCCCCTTCATTTGGCGAACCTCACCCCTCGGGAGAGGGATACGGCGGCCACGGCCAGGATCAGGCCTTTGGCGATGTACTGATAGAAGGCCCCCACCTTGAGGAGGTTGAGGATGTTCCCCAGCACCGTCATCACCAGCGCTCCGAAGAAGGTGCCCACAAGCGATCCCACCCCTCCGCTCAAGCTGACGCCCCCCAGCACCGCGGCGGCGATGGCATCGAGCTCGTAACCTTCCCCGGCGGTGGGATAGGCCGCGTTGAGACGGGCATCCAACATGATTCCCCCCAAGGCCGCACATAGCCCCGCGAGGGTGAACACGAGGAGCTTGACGCGCCTGACATTTACGCCCACGAAGCGTGCCCCCGTTTCGTTGCCCCCCACCGCGTAGACATAGCGGCCGAAGCGGGTATGGGAGAGGGAGACCTGCCAGAGCACGTAAACGCCGAAAGTGACCAGGAACAGGATCGGCAGGGGACCGGCATACCCGGCGAGGGCCCGGAAGCTTTTGAGGAAACCGGAGACGGGTCGCCCATTCGTCAGGACGAGCGTGCCACCGCGGGCCACGGCCATCATCGCCAGGGTGGCGATGAATGACGGGATCCGCACCCACGCCACCATCAAGCCGTTGAGCGCACCGGCCAGGGCACCGGCCGTCAGCCCGCCCAATATAGCCCAGGGGATCGCCACGCCCGCCCACTTCATCAGCACCGCGGTGATGGAGCCCCCGATGGCCAGGACCGCGCCGACGGAGAGGTCGATCCCCCCGGTCAGAATCACACAGGCTTCGCCGGCGGCGAGGATGGCGATGATGGAAACCTGGGAGAGGACATTCTTGATGTTCATCGGCGTGAGGAAGTGGGGGGAGAGGGACGACGCCACGACCACGAGGAGCGCCAGGGCCGCTATGGGGAACAAAACCCTATTGCGGTTGACCCTTCGTAGCCAGGCTCTGAAGTCCATTTCGCTCCGTGAAATTAAAAGGAAAGGGCCCGGCAGGGCAACCCGCCGGGCCCTCCGAGTGGGTTGCGGTCACTCGGTTCCGGGCAGTGGCGGCGGGGTCCTGGTGATCTGGGACACCTGGTCGACGTTTTCGGCCGTCACCACCGCCACCGGGGTGGGAATGAACAGGGCCCCCGTGGGGGGATAAATCCCCGTACCGGCGGGAGGCTGCCAGCCTTGGGTGAGATAGCGGTATGCGGCCTCGACCCCCCAGTAGCCCTGGATATACGGGGCCTGGGCCACAGTACCCACCAGCTCGCCTGCCTTCACGGCCGCCACCGCGTCATCGATGGCATCGAAGCCCATGAGGAGGATCCCGTCCGGGAAGCCGACCT
>JAJRVI010000192.1 GCA_024277405.1 Fidelibacterota bacterium | reverse complement strand
CGAATCCCCGGGGCCGTAGGCCACCATCGGGCACCCCCACGCCGGGCCAACCAGGTTCATATCGGAGGTTCCCGTTTTCAGCACGAACCGGGGCCTCCCCCCCGCGGCCCGGATCGCCCGCAGGAAGAGGCGCACGAGGGGCGTGTTCTTGGGGGCGAGGAACGCCGGCTCGCCGCCGCCAAAGCTCACCGCCGCCCCGTCCGCCATCCGCCTCACCTCCCGCCGCAGGGCCCCCGGATCGAGCCCAGGGGGGAGCCGGAAGACGAGGGAGAGCTCGGCTCGGTCCACGAGGCCATCCTCGGCGGATCCCATGCGCTTGAGCGCCACGTCCAGGGCGTCGAAGCGGCGCGTGCGGCCCCGGTTGAACCGCCGGGTGTGCAGGCGCAGCCGGCGCCAGAACTCCAGCGCCCGCTCCGGGGCGGTGGGCTCCGGGGAGGCGGAATGGGACACCGGCACCTGGACGGAGTAGTGGACCGTGAGCCGCCCCTTGTACCCGAGGACGATCCCGTTCCACCCGCTCGGCTCCCCCACGATGACCGCCCCGGGGCGGAACCGGGGGACGAGGTGCTTCGCCCCCGCGCCCTCGGACTCCTCCCCCATCGCGCCCACGAGGACGATCCCCTTCCCCTCCAGGGCCCGCCGGGCCCGCACGAGGGCCACGGCGGAAGCCACGAACGGCCCCTTGGCGTCCACCGCCCCGCGTCCGTACAGCCTCCCGCCCTCCTCCCGCACGGGGATGAACCCGGGGACGGTGTCGATGTGCCCCAGGAAAAGGAGGTCGGGGCGCTCGTATCCCTCCCTCCGGGGGACATCCCCCAGGGCCGCGATCACGTTCCCCATCTCGTCCACCTCGGCGGCGAACCCCAGGCGCTTCAAGCGGTCCTGGAGGTAGGCCGCGAGCTCCCCTTCCCCGCCCGAGGGGCTGTAGATGGAGAGGACCTCCCGCAGGAACGCCACCGCCTCCCCGTCCCTCATCGTAGGACCTCCGCCAGGACCATCGCCACCCGGGAGAGCTCCTCCCGGGTGATCACCAGGGGCGGGAGGAAGCGGACCACCGTGGCCCCAGCGGAGAGGGCCAGGACACCACGCTCCGCCATGGCGGCGAGGTACGGCGCGGCCCGGCGGCGGAGCTCCACCCCCACCATGAGCCCCAGGCCCCGCACCTCCCGGATGAGGGGCGAGGCGATCCCCCGCAGTTCCCCCAGGAAGAACGCCCCCAGCTCCGCCGCCCGCTCCGGGAGCCGTTCCTCCTCTATGAACCGGATCGCCGCCAGCGCCGCGGCGCAGGCCAGAGGGCTCCCCCCGAAGGTGGAGCCGTGGAGCCGGGGCGGCATCGGCCCCAGCCGCCCGTGGATGAGGACCGCCCCCATGGGCACCCCACCGGCGATCCCCTTGGCGACGCAGATGAGGTCCGGCTCGAGCCCGTGATGCTCGCAGGCGAACATCCTCCCCGTGCGGCCGAAGCCGGTCTGGACCTCGTCCACGATGAACAGGGCCCCGTGCTCCCGGCACAGCTCCTGCGCTCGCCGCAGGTAGTCGGCCTCGCCCGGGATCACCCCGCCCTCGCCCTGGACCACCTCGAGGATCACCCCGGCCACGTCCCCCCCGGCCAGGGCTTCCTTCAGGGCGCCGGCGTCGTTGTAGGGGACGAACGTGACCCCCGGGAGGAGCGGCTCGTACGGCTCGCGGTACTCCCGCCGCCAGGTGACCGAGAGCGCCCCCAATGTCCGGCCGTGGAACCCCCGGGCCGCGGCGACGAACCGCGTCTTTCCCGTGACGAGCCGCGCGATCTTGAGGGCCGCCTCCACCGCCTCCGCCCCGGAGTTACAGAGGAAGGCCCGCTCGATCCCCGGGGGGGCGATGCGCACGAGCTCCTCGAGGAGCTCCGCCCGCACGTCGTTGCAGAAGGAACCGGGACACACCAGGAGCCGCCGGGCCTGGGCCGCGATGGCCTCGGCCACGTGTGGGTTGGCGTGGCCCACGATCGCCGCCCCGTGGCCCCCGATGCAGTCGATGTATTCCCTCCCCTCGGCATCCCAGACCCGCGCCCCCTCCCCGCGCACCAGGGCGATGGGGCGCTTCCGGTAAAAGCCGCTCTCGTACGTCGTTTCCAACTCACATATGTCCCGCACAGCTTTCCTCCTCACGCCCACCCCAGGGCGGCGATGACCGCCTCCACGAACCCCTCCGTCGTGGACGTCCCTCCGAGATCCGGGGTGAGGACCTTCCCCTTCCGGTAGACACGGATCACCGCGGCCTCGATGGCCCTCCCCGCCTCCGCCTCCCCCAGATGGGCGAGGAGCATGGCCCCAGCGAGGATGAGGGCAGTGGGGTTGGCGACCCCCTTGCCGGCGATGTCGGGGGCGGAGCCGTGCACCGCCTCGAACACGGCCACCCCGTCCCCCAGGTTGGCGGCGGGGACGAGGCCCAATCCCCCCACGAGTCCGGCGGCGAGGTCGGAGATGATGTCCCCGTAAAGGTTGGGACAGAGGAGCACGTCGTGGCGATGGGGATCGAGGACGAGATCCAGACAGGCTGCGTCCACGATGCGCTCCCGGTATGCGATGGTGGGGTACTCCGCTGCCACCCGGCGCGCGCAGTCGAGGAAGAGGCCGTCAGACTTCTTGAGGATGTTCGCCTTGTGGACCGCGGTCACGCTGCGCCGGCCGTTGTGGGCGGCGTACATGAACGCGAAGCGGGCGATGCGGAGGCTGGCACCCGCGGTGATGCGTCGCACCGCCTCCACCACCCCCGCCCGGGGCTCGCGCTCGATCTCCACGTACAAGCCCTCGGTGTTCTCCCGGATGATCACCAGGTCCACGGAGTCCCGCGATCCCGGGACCCCGGGGATGCTCCGCACCGGGCGTAGATTCACGTAGAGATCAAGCCTTTTGCGCAACGCCACGTTGACGCTGGGGAAGCCAGCCCCCACCGGGGTGGTCACCGGGCCCTTCAGGGCCACCCCACACTCCCGGATCCTCTCCACCGCTTCGGGGGGCAGGGGATCGCCGTGGGCCTCCAAGGCCTTGGTCCCCACCTCTACTACCTCCCAATCCACCGGGACCCCGGTGGCCGCGATCACCCGGCACGCGGCCTGGGTGACCTCGGGCCCAATGCCGTCCCCGGGGATCAGGACCACGTTATACGCGCCCATCGTCCTCCCCCGAGGTGAAGGCGAGGCCGAGACCCCCGTGGGCCAGGATGTGGGGCACGATCCCCCCGTCCTCGATGATCCGCAGCATCCAACGCGGAAGGGGCGCGAATCCGCGTACCAACCCCCGGGTCAGGTCACGGACCACGTTCGCCCCCAGATCGATCTCCAGCTCATCCCCGGCTTCAATTCCCGCGGTGTCACAGACCACGGGGAGGAGGCCAACATTGATCGCGTTCCGGAAGAAGATCCGGGCGAAGGATGCGGCCACGACCGCGCGGATCCCGCGTTCCACGAGCACCAACGCCGCGTACTCCCGCGACGATCCCTGGCCGAAGTTCCTCCCCGCCACCACGATATCCCCGGGGCGAGCACCCCGGGCGAACTCGGGGTCGGCGTCCTCCATGGCGTGGGCGGCCAGCGCCGGGAGATCTCCCCGCAGGTGGAAATACCTCCCGGGGATGATGTGGTCGGTGGTGATCCCATCGCCGAAACGCCAAACCCTTCCACGGATCACCTTCTCCATCGGTTCCTCCCATCTCCCCTCAAACGAGGAACTCCCGGGGATCCGCGATCGCCCCCTTGACCGCGGTGGCGGCGGCGGTGGCGGGGGAAGCGAGGTAGATCTCGCCCCGGGGGTTTCCCATGCGGCCGGGGAAGTTCCGGTTCTGGGTGGAGAGGCAGCGCTCCCCATCCCCCAACACCCCCAGGTGCACCCCCACGCAGGGCCCGCATCCGGGGGGGAGGACCGTGCCCCCGGCAGCGATGAACACTTCCAGCAACCCCTCCCGGAGGGCCTGGAGGTACACTTCCCGGGATGCCGGGGCCACCAGGAGCCTCACCCCGGGATGTACCTTCCGGCCCTCCAATATCCGGGCGGCCAGGCGGAGGTCCGAGATGCGGCCGTTGGTACAGGTCCCGATCAACACTTGATCGATGGGGATCCCGGCCGCCTCCTCCACCGGACGAGCCCGATCCACGGCGGGGGGGAAGGCCACCTGGGGGGAAAGTCCCGCCACGTCCACCTCCAGGTGCCGCTCGTACTGGGCACCGGGGCCGGGATGAAGGGGCACGAAATGTTCCCCCCGCCCCCTCTCCTCGAGGAACCGGCGGGTTACATCGTCGGAGGCGCAGAGCCCGACCTTCGCGCCCGCCTCCACCGCCATGTTGCAGATGGTCAAGCGCCCCTCCATATCCAGCGCCTCCACCGCCGGACCGCCGAACTCGATGGCTTTATAGGCGGCGCCGTCGTCCCCCAAGAGAGCGATGAGATGCAGGATCAGGTCCTTGGCCGTGAGCCCGGGGGGGAGATGCCGCCCGCCCTCCCCATCCCCCACGAAGTCGACGCGGATCGTCTCCGGCACCCGGAACCAGGTCCGCCCCAGGGCCATGGCCACCCCCACATCGGTGGAGCCCATCCCGGTGGCGAACGCCCCAAGCGCCCCGGCGGTGCAGGTGTGGGAATCGGCGCCCACGATGATCTGCCCCGGCGAGGCCCATCGCTCCGCCACGATCTGGTGGCATATCCCGGCGCCGACCTCGTGAAGGTGGGCGCCGGCCCCGGCGGCGAACGCCCGCATCCGACGGTGGACCTCGGCCAGTTCCCGCCGGGGGGCGGGCGCCGCGTGATCGAGGAAGAGGAGGACCGGGGCGGCTGGCCTGTGCTTGCCCAGGGTGGAGAACCTCTCGATGGCGAGGGTCGCCGTCCCCTCGTGGGCCAGGACGAGGTCCACCGGGGCGACCACGAACTCCCCGGCCGCCACGGGACGTCCGAGGCGGCGGGATAGGATCTTCTCCGCCAGGGTCCCTCCGCTCATCCTCCCTCCCCCTGGGTGAGTTCCCGGTAGATCAGGATGAGCTCCTTATCGAACAGGGGGCGCTTCAGTTCCACGGCCATCTCCCGCACCCGCTCCAACATGCGCGCGGCGGCCTCGGCATCCAGGTCGATGCCGAATTCGGCCCTGAACTTGTGGATGAGGGCGTGGGTGCCCGAGTGCTTGCCGATGACGATATGGCGCGCGAGGCCCACCTCCTCGGGGCTGAAGGCCTCGTAAGTGGAGGGATCCTTGAGGATCCCGTCGGCGTGTATCCCGGATTCGTGGGCGAAGATGTTGGTCCCGATGATGGCTTTCCAGATGGGGATCGCCCGCTGGCTGGCCCGGGCCACGTACTCGGCCACCTCGCGGAACCGGGTCGTGTCCACCCCCAGATCGATTCCGTGCAGGTGCTTCAGGGCCATGATGACCTCCTCCAGGGGGGAGTTGCCCGTGCGTTCCCCCTGCCCCCCTATCGAGGCCGCCACCGACCGGGCCCCGGCCCTGAGCCCCGCCAGGGCGTTGGCGGTGGCCATCCCGAACTCGTTGTGCATGTGGAGCTGGATGGGGACGGAGATGTATCGGCGGATCCGCGTTATGTGGAGGTAGGTGTCGAAGGGATCGTTCACCCCGAGGGAATCACAGTACCGCACCGCCCATGCCCCGAGCTCCTCGGCTAGGCGGTAGTACTCCACGAGGAATTCGGGATCCGTCCGGGAGGCGTCCTCCGCGCTGGCGATGAAAGCGAGACCGTGGCGACGGGCCTCCGCCGCGGCCTCCTCCAGCCGCTCCAATACCCATCTCCGCGTCCTCCGGAATTTGCGCTCGATGTGGATGTCGGAGGTGGAGACGGAAATGAGGACACCGTCGACCCCGCAATCGGCCGCGGCGCCCACGTCATCCGCTCGGGCCCGGGCAAAGGCGTAGACCCCTAGGCGATCGCCGCTGTCCCGGACCTCGATGCCCGCTCGGGCCACCGTGGCCACACACCCGGCCTCCTCGGGCCCGAGGGCGGGGAAGCCGGCCTCGATCATAGGGATCCCCATCTCCGCGAGCAGCGTGGCCACTTGGAGCTTCTCCCACCGGGTGAAGATGACCCCCACGGCCTGTTCGCCGTCCCGCAGCGTGATATCCATGAGCCAAATGTCCCTCATCGTCGTCCCCTCGCGGCTCGTAGGGCCAGGTATTCCTCCACCACCTCGGGATCAAACAGGGACCGTTTCAGCGCGATGGCGCGCGCCCGGAGTACGGGCACGAGCCGCGCCACCTCCTCCCGGGTGGGATGATGCCCGAGCTCGCGCAGCTTCTGGTGGACCACGCTGGGCCCGGAGTACTTGCCCACGTTGAACCGGCGGAATAGGCCCACCTCGCTGGGGAGGAAGATCTCGTAAGTAAAGGGGTCACGTACTACCCCGCTCGCCCGCCCCTCCGATTCGTAGACGAAGAGGCTGTCGCCCACCACTGGCTTCGTGGGGGGGAGGGGACGACCGGCGGCCCGGGCCACGTACGCGCACAGTTCCCGGAGCATCGCGGTGTGGAAGCCGAGGTCTACCCCCTCGCAGTACTTGAGGCCCATGATCAGCTCCTCCAGGGATGCGTTCCCCGCCCTCTCCCCCAGCCCGTTCACGGTGGTGTTCACGTAGGTGGCCCCGGCCTTCAATCCCGCCAGGGCGTTGGCCACCGCCATCCCGAAATCGTTGTGGGTGTGCATCTCTATGGGGATATCCACTTCCTGTCGCAGGAACTTGATGCGGAAATACGTTTCGAACGGATCCAGTACCCCCACCGTATCGCAGTACCGCAGGCGGTCCGCACCGGCCTCCACGGCGGTGCGCGCGAACTCCACCAGGAACTCGGGGTCGGCGCGGGAGGCGTCCTCCGCGTTCACCGAGACGTAGAGGCCGCGCGCTTTGGCGAACTCCACCGCGCGCTTTATCGAGTCCAGCACCCAGTTCCTGTCGCGCTTGAGCTTCTGGGTTATATGGATATCGGAGGCGGAGATGGAGATGGCCACGGCGTCCACGCCACAGTCGAGGGAGTGTTTGATGTCGTCTATTACGGCCCGGTTCCAGGCCAGGATGCTGGCGGACAACCCCAGGTCCACGATGGCCTTTATGGCCCGCTTCTCGTCTCCACCCATGGCGGGGATACCCGCCTCGATCTGGTGGACCCCGAGGCGGTCGAGCATGCGTGCGATCTGGACTTTCTCCTCGTTGGCGAAGACCACCCCCGCCGTCTGCTCCCCGTCGCGCAGGGTGGTGTCGTCGATGTAGACCGGTGGTACCACGGAGGCGGAGAGGAACTCCTCTTCCAGCCCTTGAAGTTCGAACGGCAACGTCCCCGTCACGATCCGTGCCCCCTTGTGAGGTCCTGGGTCAGGGGGCCGTCGACCGCGTCCCCCTCACCCGAGGTCTTCCGCGCCCAGCGGCGGATGATCGCGTCGACGTCGTCCAGGGTCAGGTGTTGCCCGTCAGCGAGGGCCTTGACCCGGGCGGTGACCGCGCGCAGTTCCTCTTCGCCGAGCTCGATCCCCAATTGCTCTGCCCGCCACCGTATGGCGCTCCTCCCCGTCAGCCGATGGGCGATGGAGATGTAACGGGTGATCCCGAAATCCTCCGGTCTGAGGACCTCGTATGTGCTCGGGTCGTTGAGGATCGCCTTGGCGTGGATCCCCGCCTTGTGGGTGAAGGCAGCGATGCCGGTGATGTAGTTATTGAAGGGGATGTCGATCCCCACCATCTCCGCCACCATCGCGTCCAGCCGTGGGAGGATCTTGAGTTCGTATTTGTCCCGCACGAGGTCGGGATCGAGGGCGTAGAGCCGCGCGATGAGGCCCCCCAGCGGGGTGATCCCGTTGCGCTCCCCGATCCCCAGGACCGAGGTGTCCACACAGGTCGCCCCCGCGAGCAGCGCCGCGTACGAGTTGGCGATGGCACAGCCGGTATCGTTGTGGCCGTGGAACTCTACCTCCGCCCGTACGTTCTTCCGGAGCTCGGTCACGAGCTCGTATACCTGAAACGGCGTCGCGATCCCCACGGTGTCGGCCACCCCCACCCGATCCACCCCCAGCTCGTCCACCGCTCGGTAGACCCTCAGGAGATCGTCCCGGGACGACCGGAATGAATCCTCGGTGCTGAAGCGGACTTCGAGCTCGGGCCGGTTCTCCCGGATCAGCGAGATCACCCGACGGGCGGCGTCGATGATCTCGGGGATGTCCATGCCGTGGGAGAAGCGGCGCAAGGGGGAGCTGGTGCCGATAACTATATCCACCCCTCCGAGTCCCTCGACCTCCAGCGCCTTCCGGGCATCCTCTTCCCTGCAGCGGATGTGGGTGAGGACCACGGCGGAGAGCCCCAGCCCGCAGATGATCCGGAGGTCCTGGAAGCTCTTGGGGGAGACCACGGGGGAGGTGAGCTCCAGGTACTCCACGCCGAACTCGTCCAGGGCGTAGGCGATGTCGATCTTCTGGCCGGTGGTGAAGTTGGCCCCCACGAACTGCTCCCCTTCCCGCAGGGTTGAATCGATGATCTTGAAAGCCTTGATGCCCGTAGCACCCCCCTTCATGGTCCCCCCTCCCCCCAGATCACCGTTCCCCGGCCCTCCAGGGCGGAGAACACCGGCCGTTCGACCCGCCCGTCGGCGATGATCACCCGCTCCACCCCCGCCTCCAGGGCCTCGAGGGCCCCCAGCAACTTCTTCTTCATCCGTCCCCGGGCGTAGCGCTCGAGATAATCCCGGGCCCGTTCCCGGGGAACCCGGGGGATGAGGGTGGAGGGATCGGCGGGGTCGCGCAGGAGCCCGGGGACATTTGTGAGGATCAACAGCGTGCTCGCCCCCAGGGCAGCGGCCACGGCCGCCGCGGCCCGATCGGCGTCCACGTTCAGCGCCACCCCTTCCGCTCCCAAGGCCAGCGGGGCGATCACCGGGACATAGCCTCCCTCCACCAGGAGCTTCAGGAGGGAGGCGTTCACCCCCGTCAGGGTGCCGCCGTAGTCCCCGCGCAGGACCCGTTTCTTTCCGTTCTCCATGGCGATGATCACGCCCTTCCTCTTCCCCATGAGCAGCCGCCCGTCGATCCCCGAGATGCCGAGAGCGTTCACCCCATGGCCCTGTAGGCGCTCCACCACCAGTTTGTTGATCCTCCCGGCCACCACCATGGCGAAGATCTCCATGGTCTCCCGGTCGGGGTAGCGGGACTGGAACCCGGAGGGGGTGGTGACGTAGCGGGGTGGCTTCCCCAGGGCGGCGGAGATCCGGTCCACCTCCCGAGATCCCCCGTGCACGAGGACCACCTCCGCTCCCTCCCGCACCAAGGCAGCGATGTCCCGACAGGGGGCGTCGAGGTCGAGCCCGTTGCTTCCGCCGAGCTTCACCACCAACATCCTCATTCCCCCTTGCCGGCGCCCACCGCGTCCCCGGCGAAGACCCCCAGGGCGTAGCGGACCATCTCGGCGGCTATATCCACCCCGGTGGGGCCGACGCTATTCCGGAACTCCGGTGTGTGGTTGACCTCGCTCACGAGAAGCTCCCCGGCGGGGGTCTCCAGGAGGTCCACCGCCAGGATCCCCCCGCCCACCGCCCGGGCGGCCGCCCGGGAGATCCCCTCAATCTCGGGGGTCACCGGACCAGGCCTGGTTCGGGCGCCACGGGCGGTGTTGGTGATCCAGTGAGACGAATAGCGGTATACGGCCGCCACCGTCCTTTCCCCCACCACAAACGCCCGGATATCCCGTCCCGGTTTGACCACGTATTCCTGGAGGTAGAAGACCGAGTGGGTATAGCCCCCGAGCACCTTCTTGTGCTCCAACAGGGCCTCAGCGGCCTCGGGATCGTTGAGCTTCGCCAACAATCTGCCCCAGGAACCGTGCAGGGGCTTCATGACCACCGGGAACCCCAGGATCCTCATGGCACCGAGGGAGGCCTGGGGGGAGAACGCCACCGCGGTGGCGGGGACGGGGACGCCTTCCTCTGCGAGGGCGAGAGAGGTGAGGAGCTTGTCTCCACAGATATGGATCGTCCGATAGGAATTGATCACTTTGAGGCCATAGCCCTCGGCGATTCGCGCGGTGTAGAGGCACTGGAGATGTCCGATACAGCGGATGAGAACCCCCTCGTAGCCCCGGAGGGTACGGTTCCCCCCGAGCTCGAAGGGGATCTCCGTGATTCGCACGAACTCGGCGTCGGCCCCCGCGGCCTTGAAGGCCCGGAGAAGCATCTTCTCCTCGACCCTAACGCGGGAGACGAGGATCGCGATACGCACCTGAAACCTCCTCAAATATCGCACGTACCCCAGGCGATTGGGGCAAACGGGAAAGAGGGTTAACACCCGTCCTGCCGCGGGTTTCAGGCGCGTTTCGCCGGGCCGAGGGGCATGTTGGTCCGCATAATCGACCCTCCAGTTTAGCGTGTCACGCATGGCGGAGACAAGCCCTAAATCGGATGGAGCCCCGGGAACCCGAGGCCGGTGCGCTCGGGGAAGCCGTACATCACGTTCATCGTCTGGACGGCGTTGCCCGCCGCACCCTTCATGAGGTTGTCGATGGCCGCCACCACCACCAGCCGCTTCTCCTCCGGGGCCGCGGCGAACCCGATGTCGCAGTGGTTGCTGCCCGCGAGGATCTTGGGCTCGGGGAACCGGTGGACCCCCCGTTTGGAGCGCACCAGCCGCACGAACGGTTCCTCTCCGTAGTCCTCCCGGTAGATCTCCCACGCCTCCCGCTCCGTGAGCGGCTCGTGCAGGAGGCAATGACAGGTGGCCAGCGCCCCCCGCACGATCCCCACCGAGGTCACGGAGAAGTAGAGCCCCGGGGAGTCATGTGGAAGGGAGAGCTCCTGGATGAGCTCCGCCAGGTGCCGGTGGCCCACCGGGGCGTAGGAGCGCACCACCCCGGCCCGCTCCGGGTGATGGGAGGCCGGGGTGGGCTTGCTCCCGCCCTCAGAGGAGCCCACCTTCACCTCCACCACGCACTCCCTCACCAGGCCCCGGCGGTAGAGGGGCCGTAGCGCCAGCAGGGTCACGACGGCGTTGCACCCCACCCCGCTCGCGCGGCGGGCGCCCCGGAGCTCCCCGCGATGGAGCTCGGGCAGGCCGTAGACGAACGAAGGGAGCCACTCCGGAGCCGGGTGTTCCCTCCCGTAGAAGCGGGCGTAGAGGCCCGGGTCCCGGAGCCGGAAGTCGGCGGAGAGGTCGATGATCCCCTCGGCCAGCCCGGCGAACTCCGCGATCCGGGGGGCTACCTCGCCGTGGGGGAGGCAGAGGAAGAGGAGGTCCACCGGCACCAGGT
>JAJRVI010000191.1 GCA_024277405.1 Fidelibacterota bacterium | reverse complement strand
TGACCCGGCGAGTTGAGGATGGATGTTCCCATCCGCCCCCACCTGTACCAAGCACTCGTAGAGGTTGTGATGGAGGATGAGGTCGATGGCCGCGGCGGGATTCGAGGTGGGATCCAGGGTGGGAGGCTCGGTGGATACCGCCACCACCAGCTCTCCCCCCATGATGGGAAGGCCACACAAGAGGAGCAAAAGGGCCCAAAACGGTCTTCTCACGGAGTGTCACCTCCTCTTCGGAGTGTCACCTCCGGTTTTTCGGCGCCATTTTAGCCCATCGTTTCGAAAAATCCTGGCCCGGCGTCACGCGGGGGAGTTGGGGTAGAATGGGAACCGCTGAAAGGAGGTGACGTTGGCCGATATCGTCGTCCCGCCCCTGGGAGGGGTGGAGGAGGTCCGGGTGGTGCGGTGGCTCCGCGAGGTCGGTGACGAGGTCCACGCGGGGGAGGCGGTGGCGGAGGTGGAGGCCGAAAAGGCGACCTTCGTCATCGAGGCGCCCGTGGGCGGGAGGCTATACGCGATCCTCGTCCCCGAGGGGAAAACGGCCGCACCCGGGGACGTGATCGGGAAGATCGAGGAGGCGTCCGGGTGAGGCGGGCAGTCCTTTGGGCGCGGCTCGGGCGTGTTCCCTACGGCGAGGCCCTCGAACTTCAGCGGTATCTGCATCGCCTGCGGTGCTGCGGAGAAGTGGGCGACCTCGTCCTCTCGCTGGAGCATGACCCGGTGATCACGCTGGGCCGTTCCGCCGACCCCCGCCATGTCCTGGCCGACCCCCTGGCCCTGGAGGCCGCGGGGGTTGAGGTGGTGCCCGTGGAGCGGGGCGGGGACGTTACCTACCATGGCCCGGGGCAACTCGTGATCTACCCCGTCGTCGACCTGCGGGGGTGGGGTCGGCGGCTGCGGTGGTACGTATGGGCCCTGGAGGAGGTGATGCTCCGGGTAGCGGACGCGTATGGGATCACGGCCGCGCGGGTCCCCGGCCGCCCTGGGATCTGGGTGGGCGATGAGAAACTCGGGGCGGTGGGCGTGTACGTGCGCCGGTGGGTCACGATGCACGGCCTCGCCCTGAACGTGGACCCGGTCCCGGATGGGTTCCGCTGGATCGTCCCCTGTGGGATCCACGGGGCCGGGGCGACCTCGCTGGCGCGGCTCCTGGGGCGGCCCATAGGGGTCCGTGAGGTGGAGGAGAGGGCGATGGAGGCCTTCGGGGAGGTCTTCGGGGCGAGCGTGGCCAGGGTCCGGCCGGAGGAGATCGGGGCGGTGACCGCGGGATGAGGCCGGGGTGGCTCAGGGTCGAAGTACGTGGCGATGGGGGGATAGAGCGCGTGGCCGAAGCGCTCCGTCGACATCGGGTCCATACCGTGTGCCAGGCCGCCCACTGCCCGAACCTCCCCCACTGTTGGGGCGCGGGCACGGCCACCTTCATGATCCTGGGTGACGTGTGCACCCGGGCGTGCCGTTTCTGCGCCACGCGGACCGGCTGGCCCGGCGGCGGGCCTGACCCCGGGGAGCCAGGCCGGATCGTGAACGCGGTGCGGGAGCTCGGGCTCTCCTATGCGGTCCTCACCTCGGTGGATCGTGACGACCTCCCCGACGGCGGCGCGGCCCACTGGGCGCGTACCATCCGCGCCCTGCGGGAGGCGGTGCCCGGGGCGATGGTGGAGGCACTGATCCCCGATTTCTCCGGGGATCGGGGGGCCCTGGAGGAAATCCTGGCGGCGGGCCCGGCGGTGGTGGGCCATAACATCGAGACCGTCCGGCGCCTGACCCCCCGGGTCCGTGATCCCCGTAGCTCTTACGAGCTCTCCCTCGAGGTGTTGCGGGCCGTAAAGGCGCTTTCCCCCGGGGTCATCACCAAATCCTCGTTGCTCCTGGGGCTCGGGGAGGGGGAGGAGGAGGTCCGGGAGGCGTTGCGGGACCTCCTGGCGGCGGGCGTGGATATACTCGTCCTCGGACAATACCTCCGGCCCGGGCCCCGGCAGGTCCCGGTCTCCCGCTACCTCCCGCCCGAGGAGTTCATGGCCTGGCGGGAGGAGGCCCTGAGGATGGGGTTCCGCGCGGTGGTGGCCGGGCCGTTGGTCCGCACCTCGTTCCGGGCTCGGGAAGTGTATCGGGAGCTTGCATGCGCGTGATCATCGATTTCGCGCTGCGCGATCCCGCGGAGAACCTGGCCCTGGAGGACGCGATCCTGCGGAGCTACGGGGCCGACCGGGTCCCCCCCACCCTGCGCATCTGGCGCAACCCCCGGTGCGTGGTGATCGGCCGGGGCCAACGTCCCGAGGACGAGGCCGATCTCGAGTTCTGCTCCCGCCATCGGATCCCCGTGGTGAGGCGCCCGAGCGGCGGTGGGGCCGTGTATCACCACCCGGGGAACCTGAATTTCTCCCTCTTCCTCCCCCTGGACGGGCCTTGGGAGGACGTGCGGCGGGCACACGAGCTCGTGGGGGAACTCCTCGCCGCCGCCCTGGAGGAGCGGTTGGGCCTCCGGGTGGAGGTGAGAGAGGGTTCGGTCTTCGCGGGGGGCCTCAAGATCTCGGGGATGGCCCAGTATCGCCGCCGGGGCCTCCTATACCACGGGACACTCATCCTGTGGGAGGACCGGGTCCCCATGGACCGGGTCCTCTTGGCGTTGCGGCCGGGCTACTCGCCCTCCGGGGTCCCCTCCCGGCCGAGCCCCACCGGCTCGCTGTCGGGGATCCTGGGACGCGAGGTCTCGCTCGAGGAGGGGGCCAGGTTGCTCCTCGCGGCGTTCAGGCCGCTGGGGCGGTTCGGGAGGGAGGAGATCTCGCTGCGCGAATGGGCCCTGGCCTGGTCCCTCCTCCCCGAGTACCGGTCCCCGTGATGATGGACCGGCCCCCGAGGGATCGGGATCTCCTCGTCATCCACTGGCAGCTCGGCCGGCCCCCGAGGGGGGTGGCGGCCATCGCCCGGGATTGTCGCCACGGCTATCCCCAGGTCACGGTCAATAGGCCCCTCCTCCGTTACGATTCAGGCTTCGAGGTGTTCCCCACCCTCTTCTGGCTGACCTGCCCGTACCTCCTGCGGGAGGTGGGGAGGCTGGAGGCCAGAGGGCTCGTCAAGCGGATGGAGGAGAGGATCGCCCGGGACGCCGCCCTCCGGGAGGCGTACCTC
>JAJRVI010000190.1 GCA_024277405.1 Fidelibacterota bacterium | reverse complement strand
CGGGGAATCACCGTCGGGTTCTGGGGTTTCATCCGTCATGGGATCCCCCTGACCTTAGCCGCCCTGCTCCCCGGGACGGCCATCTTGCTCCTCTACCGGTAGCGCAAGCGGTACCACAGGATGGCCAGGTACTCCCTGAGGGCGTGGGCGGAGTGCCAGAGGTTAAGGGCCCGGGGTATGAAGTCGTAAGAGGAGTATTCCCTGAGCGCCCGCTGCCCACACGGAGCTGGGATCGGGGATGTCCCGACCTTCTCGAATACCTCCATGGCCCGGGGCATGTGGAACGCGGAGGTAACTAACACGAAGGGCCGCTCCCCCACGAGCTCCTTTGCGGCCAGGGCGTTTTCGTAGGTGTTTCGGGAGTTAGATTCCCATCGGATCGCTTCCCGGGGAACGCCCAAGGCTTCCGCCGCCTTCGCCATGAGGGGGGATTCCGCAGGCCGCCCGGGAATCCCCGCCCCGCCCACGAAGATCAGGGGCACCCCCTCCCCCAACATCCGCCACACCCGGATCCCCTCGGCTAGTCGCTCCAGGGAAACCTCGGAGAGGTCGCTCGTCACCGGCCGCCCGGGGCTCGCCGCCTCCCCTCCCGTGAGCACCACCACCGCCGCCACCTCCACGGATGGGGGTATCAATAGGGCCGGGTAGGCGTACTCCAGGGGGCGCAAAAGGAGATCCGAGCCCGGGGTGATCCCCAGGAAGTAAAGGACCCCGGTGATGAGGAAAAGGAGCCCCCCAAGGAGCCTCTTTCTGACCCAGAGGGCCCAAAGGGAACAGAGAAAAAGAAAGCTAACTGCCAGGGCCAGCGGATCGGAGAGCCAGTCGAAGAACTCAGCCACCTGCCCCTCCCCGGACCGCCTCCACCTTCCCCGGAGAGCTCACCCGCAGGACTATCCAGAGGAATTGGGCTCCCGCGGCCACGATGGCCAGGGCATACCCCACCCCCACCGCGTCCGCCAGGAACCCCACCAACGGAGCCAGACCCGCGAGCGCAATGGTTTTGAGCTGCGACTCCACCGAGAGCCCCGAAGCCATCATCCGCTGGGGGATCACGTCGGCGAGATACCCCACCATCATGGGCCGCCGCACGTTCTGCAGGAGGTAAAGCCCCACGAAGCACGCGATGGCGAGGCCGTAGATCCGGAATTGCGCCCCCAGGCCCGCCAGGAGCAAAAGCCCCATCCCCAAAAGGTAGGTGGAGTTCACCGCCGCGGGCAGCGATCGCATCCGCTCCTGCAGACGCCCGGCGTTCTGGGAGGCGAACGAGGTCCCCAGGTGCAGGAAGAAATAGAGGATCCCCACGAGGAGGGCGGTGCGTTCATCGGGAGAAAGCGAGAGCAAAAGCGGCAGGGCCAGGGCCTGGGACTTGAGGATTGGCTGTAGGTAGTCCTTGGTGGCCTTGAACACCCCGTCGAAGGCCGCCGAGTGCAAGAGCCCTTTCAGGGTGTGGGGATCCCTGAACATGGAGATGAAGCCCCGTCCGGTGACGCGGATCCGTTCGGCGGACTTCTCCCTCCAGGCCCCGGTCACCCGGACTATCTCCCCATCGAGCTCTTTAGGGTAGGTGAGGAAGAGGAAGAGCCCGAGGATATAGGGGACCACCGAGGCCAGGAACACGATCCGGTAGGAGCCGGAGTAGAAGACGAGCCCCGCCGCGACGAGAGCCGCCAGGGCCGAGCCCAATTGCGACCCGGCCCGGGTGTGGCCGTAGTAATGGACCTTCAGGTGTTCTATCCCTTTCAGGCGGAGGTATTCGAGGATCATCGCCTTATGGGTGCCGGAGCGGAAGGTCTCCCCGAAGGCGAAGAGCACCATGGCCAGGGCGTAGGTCCAGAACCCCGGGGCGGCGTAGAAGATGAGGAAAGAGAGGATATAGCTCGAAAAGGAGGAGAGCATCGCCTTGCGTCTTCCGAAGGCGTCGGCCACCACCCCGGTGGGTACTTCCAGGAGGTTGGTGGCGATCTCGCGGATGGAAAAAAGCGCCCCGATTTCCAGGAACGAGAGCCCCATCTCCCGGAAGAAGAGGACGATAAAAGGGTCGAAGAACCGGAGGTTCTTCAGGAACCCGTACAGCCGGAACTTGTGGTACATCCGGTCCTTGGGGATCGTGGCTTTGCACATGGCGGTATATATTGCGCCATGTGGGCAGCATGGCCAAAAACCAGGAGCCCCCGCCGGATTGGGGATCCGAGGCAGGCGCGCGTTGATTTTTGCGATGCGATCGGTTATTATGTGTTTTGCAGGCCGCAGTAATGCGTGACCCGCAGCTTAAGGGTTATCCCCCTTTGGCTTTGGGAAGTGGCGTTCCGCGGTCGAGTTCGAAAGGAAAGGGGGAATGACCCGTGGCTATCGGCAAAGTCAAATGGTTCAACGACGCCAAAGGCTATGGCTTCATCGAGCAGGAAAACGGTCCTGACGTGTTCGTCCACTTTTCGGCGATCAACGCATCCGGCTTCCGGTCCCTGCGCGAGGGCCAGACGGTGGAGTTCGAGGTCGTGGAGGGCCCCAAAGGCCCCCAAGCCCAGAGCGTAATGCCGAGGTAAGAGAGCACTCTTGCTCCAAGCGAAAAGACGGGGTCGATTCGGGGCCCCGTCTTTTTATTCTGAGAAGATGTCCAGACTCAAACAGAGCTCGAATTCCCACTCCCCCGCAGGGAAAAGGGAACCCCGAAGCTCAATGGTCACGCCATCCCATGCGAACGAAAGACCTCCGGTGTAACGGAAGCCTGCGGTTTCGGATCCGATACCGAAAATGAACCCCACATATTCCCATGTTCCCTCTACCCTTGCTTCCCACGCGTACATGCCCTCCACACGGGCCACCTCTCCCCGGAGGGAGAGCACATCCCCGAAGAGGAGCGCGCCCGTGAAGCCCCAAT
>JAJRVI010000189.1 GCA_024277405.1 Fidelibacterota bacterium | reverse complement strand
GCCCGCGAATATCCCGGGGTTCCCCACCTCCACCGCCACCTCGCCGATCCCACCAGGCCCCACGGGATTCCCTTCCTCGTCGATCACGGTGGCGTTAGGGCCCGGGGTGGGGACGCCCATGGACCCCGGCTTCACCGGGAGCCCGGGGTAATTGCACACAAGACACACCGATTCCGTCTGCCCGTAGCCATCGCGGATGGTCACCCCGAGGGCATCCCTGAAGGAGCCGATGACCTCGGCGTTCAGGGGCTCGCCGGCGGAGAGGGCCTCCCGAAGCCTTATCTTTCCCCGGTAGCTCGCCAGGTCCGGCACGTGGGCCAGGATCATGCGGTACTCGGTGGGGGTGGCACAGAGCTTGGTGATGGGGTAGCGGGAGAGGATCTCCAGGTACCTCTCCGGGTCGAAGCGTCCGTAAAAGGTGAACTGGGTGAGGCCGTGGGCGAGCCCCACCCCGATGGGGGACCAGTACCACTTGGCCCATCCCGGGGCGGTGGTGGCCCAGATGAAGTCATCCGGCCCCACGTCCCACCAGTAACGGGCGGTGATGATGGAGTGCCCGTAGATCCATCGGTGCTTGTGCATCACCGGTTTGGGCTCCCCGGTGGTCCCGGAGGTGAAGTTGATGGTGATGGGATCCTCGGCCCCCAGGGGGACGGGATCGACGGCCGGGGCCTTCTCGATCTCCTCCTCGAAGGAGAGCCACCCCGGGCGCTTCCCCCCGATGAGGACGAAGTGCTCCAGGGGGCACTCGCCCCGGGCCTCCTCCACCTCATCGACGGTGGAGGTGTGGGCCACCACCACCCGTGCCCCCGAGACCTCGGCCCGGTACACGATGTCCTTGGCCCGCAGCATCTCGGTGCAGGGGACGGCCACCCCGCCGGCCTTGAAGGTCCCGATCTGGGCGATGAAGGCCTCGGGCAACCGGGGGAAGATGTGGAGCACGGGATCACCCTTCCGCACCCCGAGCCTCATCAGCACGGCGGCGAACCGCGAGGAGAGTTCGGAGAGCTCCCCCCAGGTCAGGGTGCGCCGCCCGCCCGCCTCGGACTCCCACACCACCGCGGGCTTGTCCGGGTGCCTCCCGGCGTGGGCGTCCACCGTCGCCGCGATGTTGTAATCCGCGGGGATGTCCCACCGGAACTCGCGCCTCTCGCGCTCGTACTCCTCCTTCGTCCACGGCACTCCCGCATCCCTCCTTTGTCCGAACCGCCTTTTTGGGGTTATATCGTAAGGCCATGGGCACCGAGAAAGCAAAGGCCGTTATGGTCCTCTCTCCGTGGGCGTCGCGTCGGCTGATCGCGAAGGGCGTGGCCGCCTACCCCCCGGTGCGTCGCGCCCTGGAAGAGGGTCTCGTGGTGGTCTCGTTGGGGACCACGAACGCCTACGTGGCGGAGGAGCTCTGCGGGGAGCCGGTGGATAAGGCCCGGTACCGCGCGGGTTACATCGACGCGTGGGATGGGCTCTGTGCCCTCCCGGCGGCGGAGCGGGCGCGCCCGGTGGTACTCCACCGCGGCCGGCGCGTCGATTGGGGTCCCGAGGAGATCCTGGAGCGGCTCTCCGCCGGGGACGTGCTCATCAAGGGGGCGAACGTGATCGACCCCCAGGGGATCTGCGGCGTGTTCGCTTCCTCCCCCACCGGGGGCACGGTGGGACGTTTCGTGGCCGCCGCCATCGCCCGGGGCGTGGAGATCGTCATCCCCCTCTCCCGCTCCAAGTCGATCCACGGGAGCGTCCCCGACCTCGTCCACAGGCTCGGCATCGGCCGCCTCCGGCACGCGAGCGGCGATCCCATCGGTATCTACCCCCTGGTGGGGACGCCGATCACGGAGACCGAGGCGGTCCGCCTCCTCTACGGCGTCTCCGCTGAGCACCTGGGGAGCTGCGGGTTGCAGGGCGGGGAGGTGGTGCTGCTCCTCGAGGGGGAGAGCGGGGCGGTGGAGCGGGCTTTCTCCGAGCTCGTCGAGCTCAACCGCGGGGAGACGCGCACCTTCTGATACCATGAGGACCGTGGGGCAGGCGGGAAGGGCCAAGCTCGTGCGGGAGCGCTCGCGGTTCCTCGCGTTCGCGTATCCCGTCTCCTCCGGGCAGGAGGTCGAGGAGAGGCTCGCCGGGTCGCGGCGGGAATACCGCGATGCCCGCCACATCGTTCACGCCTACAGGGTTGTGGAGGGGGAGCGGGTCGTGGAGCGGGCTGACGATGCGGGGGAGCCCGCTCGCTCCGCCGGGTGGCCGATCCTCGAGCTTTTACGGGGACGCGACCTGGTGAACGTGCTCGTCGTGGTGGCGCGGTACTTCGGCGGGGTGAAGCTGGGGGTGGGGGGATTGCGCCGGGCCTACCGGGATGCCGCCGCCCTGGCCCTGGAGGATGCGGGCACGGTGGAGTTCGTGCCCCGTGTGAGGCTACGGGTGCACTTCCCCCCGGAGAGATCCGGGCAGGCCTTTTCCTGCCTATCCCGTTTGGGCGCGGAGATCGCCTCCCGGGAGTACGGCGGTGGGTGCCTTCGCGTGACGGTGGAAGTGCCCCGGGACCGGGTCGGGGCCCTCCGGGAGGGGATCCGGCCGTGGGGCGAGGTACAGCCGGTAGAATAGGGCGCCATGTTCGAGTTCCTGGAGGGGGAGGTCGTGGCGGTGGGGGAGGAGACGGTGGTCCTCCAGGTGGGCGGGGTCGGCTTCAGGCTCCAGGTTCCCGGGCGCACCGCCACCAGGCTCTCGGGGTTCGTCAAGCTCTACACGCACCTCTTGGTGAGCGAGGACGAGCTTTCCCTGTACGGTTTTGCCACTCCCGAGGAGCGTGACATGTTCGTGGGATTGCTCTCGGTGCCACAGCTCGGGCCGCGCCTCGCGTTCCGGCTGGTGGCGGCCATGCCCCCGGAGGAGTTCGCCGCCGCCATCCGCCGGGGGGACCTCTCCGCCCTGGAGCAGGTGAAGGGGATCGGCCGTCGCACCGCCCAGCGCATCATGGTGGAGCTCTCGGAGCGGCTGGCCAAGGTGGTCCCCGCGGCCCCGACCCCCCTCTCGGAGAAGGAGACGGTGGTCCTCCGGGCCCTCACCTCCAAGGCCCTGGGGTTCTCCGAGGCCGAGGCGAGAAAGGCGCTGGAGGCGATCCGGAGGGAATGTGCCCCCGACGCCCCGGTGGAGGAGATGATCAAGCGGGCCCTGCAGATACTGTCCGCACGATGAGGGTCATGGGCCTGGATGTGGGCAGGAAACGGATCGGGATCGCCGTCTCGGATGAGACGGGGACCATCGCCCAGGGAAAGGGGGTCTACCGGCGCCGGAGCCTCGAGGAGGACCTCTCCTTCCTGGAGGGGAAGGTGCGGGAGTGG
>JAJRVI010000188.1 GCA_024277405.1 Fidelibacterota bacterium | reverse complement strand
GAAGCTCGTGCGGCGCGTGAAGCCCCTGGTGTTCCTCTCCGAGCGGGAGGTGGCCGCCTACTGTATCATCTCGGGGATCCGGTACATCTACGAGGAGTGCCCCCACGCCGCCGGCGCGCGCTCCATCGCGCTGAAGCGTGTGCTCAACGAGCTCGAGGATCGCTATCCCGGGACGAAGCTCGGGTTCCTCCGGGGGTTCCTGAAGCTGCGGGGGAGGTTCCAGCCCCCCGAGCCGGTGGAGCTCAGGGACTGCCCCGTATGTGGGATGCCCACCGCGGCCGAGGGGCCATGTCGCTTCTGCCGCCTGAGGGAGACGGCCACGCGGCACGCGACACGGGTTACGGACGGCCATGGCACGCCCACTTGAGTACGGGGAACAGGTCCTCCTGTGGGAGGCGGGGCGGGGCAGGACCTTCTCGTTCGTGCTCCGGGAAGGGGAGGTGTTCCACTCCCATAAAGGCTCGATCCCCCACGGGGAGATCGCGGGGCAACCTGAGGGCACGCGGGTATTCTCGAATACGGGTGTGGAGTTCGTGGTCTTCCGCCCTCGGCTCCCCGAGCGGATGATGAAGGTCCGCCGTCGCACCCAGATCGTGTACCCCAAGGACGCCGGCTGGCTCGCCCTCGCCCTGGATCTAGCACCGGGGATGAGGGTAGTGGAGATGGGCACGGGGTCGGGAGCCTTCACCATCCTTCTGGCGCAGCTCGTGGGGCCGGGGGGACGGGTCTACACCTTCGACCGCCGGGAGGACTTCCTGGAGAACGCCCTGGAGAACATAAGCCGGGCGGGACTTTCGGACCGGGTGGAAGCCGGGGTGCTCGAGGCGGGGGAGCCCTTCCCGGTGGAGGGGGAGGTGGACGCGGTGTTCCTGGACCTACCGGAGCCCTGGCTCGCGGTCTCCCCGGCCTACGCGGTGCTCGCCCCGGGGCGGCCCCTGGCGGGGATCGTCCCCACCGCCGAACAGCTCAAGGGGTTCGTGGCCTCCTTGGAAAGGGAGGGGTTTGTGGCGGTGGAATGCGTGGAGATCCTGGAGCGGCGGGTACTGGTGCGTGAGCGGGAGGGGGTGAGGCCCTTCGAGCGCATGGTTGGGTTTACCGGGTACATCGTGTCCGCACGGAAGGCACTTCCCGCGGGAAAGGAGGAAGGATGCGGAGGGTAGCCGTGCAGATCGATCGTGTGGGGATCGAATGGGAAAGCGGGGCCGGGTATTCCTTCTTCTGGGAGGGTTCCTTCTCCCTGGTGACGGACCGGGGGCGGATGATCATGGGGGTTTGGCGCAAGGAAACGAAGAAGGGGAAGCCGTTGATCATCTCCGAGTACCGCCTCCGCAAGGCCGACCGCGAGGAGGTGGCACGGCTCATAAACAAGCTCCTGGAATACGAATTCCCCCGCGAATCCGCCCCGAACGGGCCCTGAACCACGGCCATTTGTTCCCGCCGTAAGGCCTCTTGATCGCTTCCGAAGACACCGCTAAGATTTTCACGCGGGCGGATAGCTCAGTTGGTAGAGCGCTCCCTTCACGGGGGAGAAGTCGGGGGTTCGAGTCCTCCTCCGCCCATTTATTTTTGGCATGCGCTACGTGACCGTAGAGGGGTTCCCCGCCGTGGGGAAAAGCGAGCTTCTCTCCGTGCTCAAGCTCTACTTCCCCGGCCAGGTCCTCGTCCTCCCGGAGCTGGTGAAGGAAGTGGCCGAGCGGGAGGGGATCGATCTCCTCCGCCAACGCGACCGCCTGCGCCGGGCCATCCTCCGGGAGCTCCCCCGACGCCAGCGGGAGATAGAGGATGGCCTCGCCCAGGGGCTCGTCGTGGTGGAGGAGTCCCACCTTGGGGTCCACGCCGCCTACTCCGCCGCCCTGGGGGACCGTGCCTTCCTCGAGCACTTCTCCCGGATCGAAGGGGAGCTTATCTGGCCCGACGCCTTCATCCGCTTGGAGGTGTCGATCCCCGTTTCCCTGGAGCGGCAGCGAGCTCGGGGCGACCCCCGCTACGCGGTGGGGGCGGAGGTGCTCGAGCGGATGTCCGCCTGGCTCTCCCGGTGGCACGGGGAGCGGGGCCACGAGCTCCTGGCCATCGACGCCGATAGGCCCCCCGGGGAGGTCCTGGACGACCTCATCTCCACCCTCGACCTCCGCTATCGTTCCCTCCCCCGCGCGGACGTGCTCCCGTACCTCATCCTCCTCGGACGCCCCGCGGCCGGGAAGTCGGAGTTCATCCAGTTTCTCCGTGGCCTGCCACCCAACGAGCGTGCCCGGGCGTATCACGTGGGCACGGTGGCCGTCTTGGACGATTTCCCCATCCTGTGGGAGAAGTTCATCGAGGACGACATCTGGGAGGCGGTGGGGAGGGGCCGTCTCATCTCCCGGCGGGCCGGCGATAACTACTACGTCACCGACGACCACACCTGGCCCTTTCTCATCGAGGTGCTCAACCGCCGGATCGAGGCCGAGCCGGAGCTTCCGGGGCGGACGGTGATCGTGGAGTTCTCCCGGGGCGGAAAGGACGGCTATCGCGGGGCCCTGGGGCGCCTCCACCGACGGGCCCTGGAGCAGGGGGCGATCCTCTACCTCGATGTAACGGTGGAGGAGTCGTGGCGGCGCAACCTCGCCCGTTACGACCGGGACCGGCGCGACGGGATCCTCACCCATTCCGTCCCCTGGGAGGAGTACGAACGCACCTACAAGACCGACGACTGGCGCGAGCTCGCCCCGGAGCGGGCGGGATACGTGGAAATACGGGGCGCAAAGATCCCCTACGTGACCGTAAAGAACGAGCCCGAGCCGGTGAGTCCCGCGGACTTCGCGGCCCGGTTCGGGCCCGTCCTGGGGGAGCTCTTCCGGCTATGGAGCGAAAGGTAGACGAACGGCCGCGCTGTTACCTCCTCGTGGGCGAGGCCCCCACCGAGGAAGCGGCCCGGAGGATCGCGGAAGTGTACGCCCCCTGTCCCTTCGTTTACTTCATGGGGGCGTTCGGGCGCATGGTGGTGGGGGTGTTCTTCATGCCCCGATGGAGGGATTGGTGGCTCCTGGCCATCTCCGAGAACCCCGAGGTCACGCTGGGCCTGAAGAAGGCGGCGGTATACGTCAGCGAGTCCCCGGCTTTTCCCTCCTACATGGAACCCCGTGTCCCGGAGGCAAAGGGGGAACGTTCGCCCTGCGGAGCCAACTGTGCCGAGTGTCTCCGGTACCTGAAGGAATGCCCCGGGTGCCCCGCCTCGTCCCGCTTCCGGGGGGACTTCCTCTCGCAGGAAGGGGAGAACCCCTTTAGCACCAATTGAAACCCCCTATCGGGGACCGGAGTCCTGGTACGCCCGGCAGGATTTGAACCTGCGACCTCTGCCTCCGCAGGGCAGCGCTCTATCCGGGCTGAGCTACGGGCGCTGGCGGAGGGACGGGGACTCGAACCCCGAAGGCCACAAAGGCCCTACCGGTTTTCGAGACCGGCTCCTTACCAATTCGGACATCCCTCCGGAGCCCTTCAATTCTACCGGCTGAGACGCCGATGGACAATGGAGCGGCCCCCGCGGGCTTCTTGGTGTTCGCCCTTGAATTGTTGTCAAAGTTGATTTATAATATTTATTGGTCAACTAAGTCAACAATTGGGGGGTGAACGATGCGGTTCTCCACCAAGACAGCGTACGGCGTCCGGGTCCTCCTGGATCTGGCCCTCCACCGCGCGGAGGAGCCGATCCCATTGCGAGACATCGCCCAACGCCAGGACCTCCCCCTCGCCTACCTGGAGCGCCTGATCTCCCCGCTCGTGGCGGCGGGGATCGTGCGTACCAAACGGGGCGTCGGGGGTGGGGTCTACCTGGCGCGGGATCCGAGCGAGCTCAGGCTCGACGAGGTGGTCGGCGTCCTGGAGGGTTCCCTCGCGCCGTTGGAGTGCGTCGATGACCCCGAGTCATGTACGCGCTCCAATTTCTGTGCCGTCCGCGATCTCTGGCGCGAGGTCCGCGAAGCGGTGACCCGCGTCCTGGCAGCGACGACGCTCCAGGACCTGGTAGAACGCCAAAAGGAGAAGGACCAACTCGAGGCGGCTATGTATTACATTTAAAGCATTTCTCTTGGAGGTGAAGGATGAATCAGAAAGTG
The DNA here is from genome assembly GCA_024277405.1 of Fidelibacterota bacterium. Classification (GTDB taxonomy): domain Bacteria; phylum Bipolaricaulota; class Bipolaricaulia; order Bipolaricaulales; family Bipolaricaulaceae; genus UBA3571. Next base: position 108 of record JAJRVI010000188.1, on the reverse strand, counting down.
GAGACGCTTAAATACAAGGGTATCGAGATCCCGAAGCTCACCCGGGGGATAGCCAAAGACCTCACCGAGCTCACCGGTAACACCCCGTTGGTCCGGCTGAACCGGGTG
>JAJRVI010000187.1 GCA_024277405.1 Fidelibacterota bacterium | reverse complement strand
GAGGAGGAGGGTGGGGCCGGTCTCCACCCGGCCCCGGCGGACGATCAGGCGGCAACGGCCACAGATCCCCTCCCCGCCGCACACGCTGGCGAGCGCGACGCCCGCGGCGGCGGCCGCCTCGAGGAGCGTAGCCCCCTCGGGGACCTCGGCCCCCCGTCCCTCGGGAAGGAAGGTCACGCGGTACAAGTCCTGCCCCTCAGTCGGGCCTCCACTCGTTCCTGAGGAAGGCCGGGATTCCCGCGGCATCCTCCGGCCCTACGATCACCTCCCAGCCCGATTCCTCCTGGATCTCCATCTTCAGCACCGCCACGAGGCCGGGGATGATGATCTTGTTGTGGTTCACCCGGTCCATGATCCCGTACTCCCTCAGGGCCTTCACGATCGCCTCGGCGGTGAGGCGGTCGTCGGCGTAGGCGTTGAGCACCCCCAGGCCCCCGGTATCGATCACCGCGATGTAGGCTGGGACCTTGCTCCGCTCCACCTCCCCCTCCACGGTGAAGTAGGTGAGGGCGAAGTTGGTGGTGACCAGGACCGGCGAATCCGGGCCGGGGTTCCCCACCTCGTAGACCTTGGCCTCGATGGCGAGCGGGACCTGCGGGTCGGTGTAGATGTTCTGGCGCACCGTGAGGAGCGGGAGCACGAGCTCGGGGCGGGCTTGGGGGAGGACCACCACCGAGGCGTACTTGCAGATGTAGGCCGTGCCCTGGGCCGCGAGATCGAAGGGATCGTCCCCGGCGACGAACGCCATGGTGGGGTAGCCCAGGGGACGGAAGACTTTCTTGAGGGCGAGGCGCCGGATCCTGATGAGCTCCGTCAGGGTGGGGAGGAACCCGTTCGGGGAGGGATCGAGGACGAGGTCTTCCACCCCGCGTTCCCGGATCTCGGGGGTGAGCTCCGCGAGCCCCTCCGCGCCCCGCGCCCGCACCCCCAGCGGGCAGGAGTGCTCCCGCGCCAGATCCGCCATGGGGGCGAAGTTCTCCGGGGTGGCGGGGTAGAGCAGGGGCCGCGTCCCCGCACAGGCCTCCAGGGCCCCCGCGGCGACGTCCGGGTCCTCGCAGATGATGAGGAGGGGGAGGTCGGTGTTCTCCCGGGCCACCTCCGTCGCCCGGCGCAGGTCCCCACCCCGGTGCTCGAGCGCCACGAGGTTGACCCCGATCTCCTGGCCGATGCGGACGAACCGTAGCGCCCCGATCTCCCGCACCCGCGCGGCCAGTTCCTCGGAGGGGAGGTCGTCGGGGACCCGCACCGCCACCGCACAGGGCCGGTGGAACTTCTCCTCGTGGCGGAAGAGGACGGTCTCGCCCCCCACCGTCCACGCCCGGTCCCCCGTGCCGATGGTCACGGTGCGCATGGGGGGCGCCTGGGCCTCCCCCAGGGCGGCCTTGGCCTCCTCGGAGACGTGGGGGCACTTCTCCAGCGCCACCCGCTTGGCCGCCACCTGCATGGCGAACGCCATGCAGGTCGAGAACCCACAGTCCCCGCAGTTCGTGCGCGGAAGCAGCTTGTAGATATCGAGGCCGGTGAGCTTTCTCGCCATTCTCTCCCCCTTCAGATCAGAGGCTCCATGGCCAGGACCGGGTGTTTCACCTTCTCCAGGTGCGCGGCGAGATCCTCCACCGTGACCGCATCCTCCTCGGTGGCGATCTTTTCGATCAGATCCGGAGCTCCTACCTCGGCCAGGCGTTTCTCCAGGCGGGGGCGGATCTCCTCCAGGAGCTCCCGTGGCATCCATACCACCCGCTTGATCCCCCCCTCGGCCGAGATGAACTTGGCGCTGGTTATGTAAAGCTTCCCGATCCCCAGGAACCCGGGCGTCTGGACCCCCCCGCCGATCTGGCCGGCCATGGTGGAGAACGGCATCCCGATCGGGGTATCCCCCAGGTACTCCCGGTTAACGATCATCACCCCGTTCACCTCGGGCAGGACCGCCACGATGCATTCGAAGCATCCGCACGATGTCTGGGGGTCTTGGAGGATGGAATACATGTTCACCCGCTCCAGGTTGCCGTTGGATGCCCGCTTCACGTACTCGTTCACCCCCCGCCACTGGCCCAACACGGGATCGATGGTCTCTCCCTTCTTGATGGGCTGGTTGGGGCCGTGGGGGTCCATCTCGTGGGAGGCGGCGCAGTCGAGCCACGTGTAGGCGCCGCAGAGGCCGAGCCGCTCCGGGGTGACCACACACACGTGGTTGGGGGCGTAGGACTGGCAGAGGACACAGGAGTAGAAGGTGTCCACGTCCTCGTCCGTGAGCCCGGCGATCCGCTCGTCGCGCTTGCGGTAGATCTCCCGGGCCTCCTCCATGGGCCCCTTTATCCTCTCGGGGTCGGTGATGAGGGTGACCTGGACCTTGTCCACGATCCCGCCGAAGTCCTCCTTGAACTTGTGCACGAGGATCTCACCGTAGTGCTTCAGGCGGAACCCCTTCCTGAACGCGTCCTTGGAGATCCTGATCCAGGGGGTGGTGCGTTGCCCCATGTGGAAGACCCCGTTCGCCCAGGAAACGTATTCGTGGATCCGCCGCTCGAGCACCGGTTCGAAGTCCTCCTTGAACCGGCGCCCCGCCACCTCCACGATCACCCCGAGGGGCATCGCCCCTCCCTCCTCCACCCGATCGATATCCGGGCCGATCAGGGTGACGCGGCCGTCCTCCACCTCGGACATGTCGCGCCCCACCAGGAGCTCGAAGGCGTCCGAGTACTTCCCCCCGAACTGGACGTGCATCTGTTCCTTGCGTACCCGTTCCCCCTCGAAGCCGGCGCCGTAGGGTACGGGGATGGGGATCTCGGACACCTTGATCTTGAGCCCCCGGACCTCGATCGCCTTGGCGACCAGCTTGTCGTGGGGGACGCCCGAGACCACGTGCT
>JAJRVI010000186.1 GCA_024277405.1 Fidelibacterota bacterium | reverse complement strand
GTTGACCCACAACCTCATCCAGGTCCCGGGGCCGCAGTCGTTCGGCGAGGGGGGATTCTCCCTGCCAGAGACCGGGCATTTCGCGGTTATTTTAACGTATAAAAATCCGCGGGCGGCCCACGCGATGGCCGACGACGCCCTGCGCTACAGCTCCAGTTCGTCGGCCATTAAAAAACACCCGGTGACGACACGCGGACCATTGGGCCCCGCGCCCCGCTCGACGGGGACGCACCGGCTAAGGGAAAAAACGGGAAGCGCCGCCCGGACTCAACCCGCCACCTTGGCGAGGATCTCGTCGGGGATGTCGAAGTTGGCCACCACTTCCTGGACGTCCTCCTGGTCGTCCAGGGCCTCCAGGAGCTTGAGCAGTTGCTCGGCTTCCTTCCCCTCCACCCTCACGGTGGTCTTGGGGACCATCACGAGCTCGGCCTGGGTTACCGCGATCCCCCGGGAGGCGAGCCCGTCGCGGACGGAGGCGAGCTCCGCGGGATCGGTATAGAAGATGATGGCCCCATCATCCTCCTCGAAATCCTCGGCCCCGAGATCGATCCCGGTCATGATGAGGGTTTCCTTGTCCATACCCTCGGGGATCCCCTCCACGCGAATCTTGCCCTTGCGCTCGAACTGCCACGCCACGCATCCCTCGGTCCCCAGGGATCCCCCATGGGACTCGAAGATGTGTCGCACCGCGGAGGCGGTGCGGTTGCGGTTATCGGTCACGGCCCGGAGCCAGATCGCCACCCCGCCCGGCCCGTAGCCCTCGTAGGTGACCTCCTCGTAGCGTTCGCCCCCGATCTCGCCCGTGGCCCGCTTGATGGCCCGTTCGATGTTCTCCTTGGGCATATTAGCCGCCTTGGCCCGCTCGATGGCGGCGGCGAGCCGGGGATTGGAATCGGGGTTGGGATCTTCCCTGGCAGCCACGATGATCTCCCGCGCGAGGCGCGAGAAGAGGGCTGAGCGCTTCTTGTCCTGCCGTTCCTTCCGGTATTTGATGTTCGCCCATTTGGAGTGTCCTGCCATGACGTAAGGATGATAATCACCCAACAGTTCTGGGACAAGAGCGGGTCCGCGTTGTCCCCGACCGTGCGGGTATACTCACCGGGGATGCTCCGGGAAGCGCGGGAACTGATAGGGTACCTGCGAAAAAGCCGTAGTGGTTGGGCCTTTACCGGCGCGGGCGTCAGCACCCCTTCCGGGATCCCCGATTTCCGGGGGCCCGAGGGGCTGTGGAAAAAGTACGACCCCGAGCGGGTCTCCACCGTGGAGGCCTTCCGGGCGCGGCCACGGGAGTTCTTCGCCTTTTGGATGGAGAGGTTCGAGCTCATGAGCCGGGCCCGGCCCAACCCCGTACATCGGTTACTCGCCCGCCTGGAGGAGCGGGGGATGTTGCGGGGGGTGATCACCCAGAACATCGATGGCCTCCACCGGGTGGCCGGCTCCCGCACGGTGCTCGAGATCCACGGAAACGCCTGGACCGGGACCTGTACCGGCTGCGGGAGGGGCTATAAGCTCGAGTGGATGGCGGAACGGGTGGAAAAGGAGGGCATCCCCCGGTGTGATTGTGGAGCGCTGGTGAAGCCGGACGTGGTGCTCTTCGGGGAACAGCTGACCCCGGATTTTCAGCGGGCCTGGGAGGAGGTCTCGCGCTGCGACCTGCTTTGGGTCCTGGGGAGTTCCTTGCAGGTATGGCCCGCAGCGGAGCTCGTCCCCCTCGCGGCGGCCCGGGGAGCCACGGTGATCATCGCCAATCGAGACCCCACGCCCTACGATGACATCGCCACCTTGGTGATCCGAGAGGATCTCGCGACGCTGGCCGTGGCGGTGGCCCACGTCCTGGGATTGGAGGGGGTGGAAGGATGATCGAGATCGAGGCGGGGACACTCCTGCGGGGGAAGGGGCTCACCCTCGCGGTGGCGGAATCGTGCACGGGGGGACTGGTGTCCTCCCTCATCACCGACGTCCCCGGTTCCTCGGACTACTTCCGGGGCGGGGTGGTGGCCTACAGCAACGAGGTTAAGGAGAAGGTCCTCGGGGTGCCCCGGGATATCCTGGAATCGGTGGGGGCCGTCTCCCCCGAGTGCGCGCGGGCCATGGCCGAGGGAGTAAGAGACCTCCTGGGGGCGGATATCGGCCTCGCCACCACCGGGATCGCCGGCCCCGGCGGGGCCACCCCCACGAAACCCGTGGGCCTCGTCTACATCGCCCTCGCCCATTCCGGGGGCACGCTCGTGCGGGAGTTCCGTTTCGTGGGAGCACGCCGGGGGAACAAGCACTCCGCGGCCCATGAGGCCCTGCAACTTCTTTTAGATTTCCTACGGGAGTGATCTCGAATCAGTCACGCATGCACGGGTCCCTTATCTTAAATTACTAAATGTTTTGAAAAATTTCGCCGATAGCACTTGACAAACACGTGCCTTTTATGGTAAGAGAGAGGTGGCTCCATCTGTAGTCCCTTTCGTTTTTCTCCTGAACACCGATCTGTGGATCCCTGCCCCGGGGCCGCCGGCTTCACCCGGCACGTCCCCGGGCTCGTGTCCCGTGGGGGTGCACGTGATGACACGGATAAAGCAAGCAGTGATACTGGCCGCCGGCCAAGGGCGACGCATGGGGGGCGTGGGGCCGAAAGCCCTCCTGCGCGTCGCCGGCCGGGAGATCCTCTACCGCACATTAGTCGCCCTCCGCGCGTTGGGGATCGAGGAGATCGTCATCGTGGCCAATGCCGATCACCTCGAGAAATTCGAGGAATTCCTCGCATCGCATGGGTTCACGGCCCGACTGATCCCCAATCCTGCGCCCGAACGGGGCAACGGTTATTCCCTGCATCTCGCCCGGGATGCAGTGGACGGGAAGTTCCTCCTCCTCATGGGCGATCACATCTACGGACCGGATCTCTTATGGGAGGCCGTGCGGGGGGAGGGGCTGGCGGTCGACCCCGCCCCCCGGTACGTGGATCCCGATGAGGCTACCAAGGTGACGATCCGGGACGGGCGGATCGTGGCCATCGGGAAGGACCTGCCGGAGCCGGATGCCTTCGACACGGGCTGCTTCGTATTGGATCCCGCCATCTTCGCCGTCACCGGGGAGCTCGTCGCGGAGCGGGAGGCGGTGGAGCTCTCGGATGTGGTGCGGCGGGCCGGCCTCCCGGCGCAGCCGCTCCCCGGGCGTTTTTGGACCGACGTGGATACCCCCGCGGATCTGCACCGGGCGCGGTGGCTCCTCATCTCCCGCGCGGTCAAGGGGACCGGGGACGGGCTCATCTCCCGGGCCCTCAACCGGCGCATCTCCACCCGGATCTCCGCCCTCCTCGTCGAGCGGCTCTCCCCCTGGGTGGCCACCTGGATCGCCTTCGGAACGGGGATACTCGCGGGGGCGCTTAACTTCCTGAGCCCCATCACTGCCGCGGTCCTCTACCAGGTGAGCTCCATCCTGGACGGGGTGGATGGGGAGATCGCCCGGGCCTCGCTCAGGACCAGCCCCTTGGGCGGTTGGATCGACTCCGTGCTCGACCGGTACGTGGACATTTTCTACCTCTCCTCGTTGGCCCTCGTCTCCGACCTCCCCATCCGGTTCTGGCCGTTGGTGGTGTGGGCCCTATTGGGGAGCGTGCTCGTAAGCTACACCACCGAGCGCTACGCCGGCGCTTTCGGGCAGGATATGTACCGCGCCGTCCCCTCCATGCGCTTCCTCCCCGGCAAACGGGATGAACGCGTGTTCCTGTGTATGGTGCTGGTGTTTTTGGGAATGGCGCGGGAGCTGTTTTGGGTGCTGGCGGTGGCCACGCACCTGCGTGTCCTTCTCACCATCCTCTTGGGCGCCCGCCGACATGCACGTGAAGGGAGGTGATGGCGTTGCTTCGGAGGCCTGAATTCCTCGCCCTCGGCTATGTGTGCTACGACGTCCGGGATGAGGGCCCGGTGGTCGGAGGGTCCGCAGCTTATGCGGCCCTCCTCGCCCGGAACCTCGGGTATCGGGCCGCGATCTTCACCAGCGCCACGGCCGATTTCCCGTTCGAGAGCGCCATCCCCGGCGTGCGGGTGCACGCGGGGGAGAGTCCCGCGAACACGGTGTTCGTCAACCGCCGCCGGGGCCCACGCCGTGTCCAGTTCGTGGAGGCCGTGGCCCACGAACTGGACCTGGAGCGACTTCCCCCGCGATGGCGTCGGCCGAAGATCGCTTACCTCTGCCCGATCCTCCG
>JAJRVI010000185.1 GCA_024277405.1 Fidelibacterota bacterium | reverse complement strand
GTCGATGAAGATGATGCAGGGCGCGTTCTGTTTGGCCTTCTGGAACATGTCGCGGACCCGCGCGGCCCCGACCCCCACGAACATTTCCACGAAGTCGGAGCCGGAGATGGAGAAGAACGGCACGTTGGCCTCGCCCGCGATGGCCCGCGCCAGGAGCGTCTTGCCCGTCCCCGGCGCCCCCACGAGGAGGATCCCCTTGGGGACCCGGGCCCCCAGGCGAGCGAAGCGCCCCGGGTTCTTGAGGTAATCCACGATCTCCTTGACCTCCTCGATCACCTCGTCGATCCCGGCCACGTCCTTGAAGGTGACCCTGGTGTACTCCTTGGTGATGAGCTTGGCCCGGGATTGGGCGAAGGACAGCGCCCCCCCGCCCGTCTGCATCCGCCGCATGAACCAGAGCCACACGCCCACGAGCAGCAGCACCGGCACGATGGTCCAGAGCAGGAACTGCCAGAAGAGCGAGCCCTCCCCGGCCACCTCGTAGCTCCGGGGGACCCCGTACTTGTCCAGGAGATCCACGGGGTTCTCGTACTGGGGGTCCACGGTGGTGACGAAGGTCTCCCCCGTCACCAGGAAGCCCTTGATGGTGCTCCCCTTGATGATGACCTGGGCGACCCGCCCCTCCTTCACCCAGCGGACGAAGTCGGAATAACCCACCTTGACCTCGCCCCTGGGCCAGATCCCCTGGAGCACGATGAGGCCCAGGATGATCAGGATGACGAGGAAGGTGAGCGGGCGCAGACTCCGAAGTCGGTCCATCCTATCGTTGCCTCCGAAAAATTTTAATCGATCTCAACTCCCGCGGCCACCGTCCGGGCCGGATCGCGGGCGTGGTCGGGGCGCCCGGATTTGAACCGGGGACCCCCTGCTCCCAAAGCAGGTGCGCTGCCAGGCTGCGCTACGCCCCGAGCCCCTCGATTATAGGCGGTACGGCCCCGGGCGTCCTCAAAGGGGCTTCGCGTGGGGGCAGATATCGCGGTAGGCGCAGGGGCGACAGGCGTGGATGCTCGGCTTGGGGTCGAAGACCCCGGCGCGGATCCCCTCCGCGGCCTCCGCGATCGCCCCCTGGGCCCGGGACAGCATCCGGTCGGTGGGACGGGCCCGGCCGACCACCACCTCGGGGGTGAGGAAGCGGAGCTCGACCCCCACCGGCCTCTCGCCCACGAGCCGCTCGTAAGCCAGGGCGTAGATGGCGAGCTGGAGGGACTCCCGGGCCTTGCGCGGGGCATCCCGCAGCTCCGCCTGGGAGGTCTTGTAGTCGATGATCACCGCCCCGTCCTCGCCCCTGTCGACGCGGTCCCAGTAGCCGATCACCCGGACGTCGCCCACGGGGAAGGCGAAGAACTGCTCCACCATGGCCGGCCGCTCCCCGCTTCCCTCCTCGAAGGCGTAGAAGCGACGCAGGCACTCCTCCCCGTGCCGGAGCAGCTCCTCCTCATGTTTGGGGGAGAGGAAGCCCGCGGTCTGCCACGAGTTGCGGAAGACGACCAGCAGGTCCTCCAGGGAGATGGTGCGTCCCTGGAGCTTCGCCAGGTGGTAGGCCTGGATCGCGCGATGTACCGCATGCCCCAGCACCACCGCGGGGTGCTGCACGATGGGCACCCGGAGGACGTGGACGTACCGGTACTTGAGAGGGCAGGTGAGGTAGTCGTCGATCTGGCGGTGGGAGAGGACGAGGGGCGCGCCCTCCCGGACCCCGGGCTCGGCGCGCACGGGTCGGCGGCCGGTGCGGGAGATGCGCAGGAGCGGGGGGAGCTCCTCCCGGACCCCCGAGACCCCCTCCGGCCCCAGGGCCTCCACCACGAACCGGGAGACCTTGGCGGGCCGCCTCCGCGGCTCCTCCCCGGGGAGGCGGTAGTCCTCCGACGAGAGGAGGAAGAGGTATTCCTTCGCCCGGGTCATCCCCACGTAGAAGAGGCGCCGCTGTTCCTCGAGGTGCGCGATCTCGCGGGGCACCTCCTCGGGGACGAGCCCGGGGGGAAGGGAGAGCGCCGGGGATCGGGGCCGCCCGGGGAAGAAATCCTCGACGAGCCCGGTGAGGAAGACCACCCGGAACTCCAACCCCTTGGCCTGATGGAAGGTGAGGACCTGTACCGCCTCCGCCCCGGGCTCGGCTTCCCCGACCAGCGGGTTGTACCCCATGGCCCGCAGCTCCTCGAGATAGCGCACGAACCACGGGACGCGGTCGTGGCGGGAGATCTCCTCGAACCGCCGCACCACCTGCTCGAAGAAGTCGGCGATGTGCTCGAGCTTCCTCCCGTCGCGGAGGTCCTGGGAGCGGGAGAGGCGCTCGATGTACCCGGTGTGTTCGGAGAGGTACGCGTAGAGGACCTGTCCCGTGGGGCGCCCCTTGGCGAGCTCGCCGCAGGCCGCGAGGTGCTTCACCGCCTCGGCCGCGATCTCCCGGCCCCGGGGGGAGAGGAGGAGTTTCCCTGCGGCCGCCTCCTCCAGGATCTCCCGCAGCGGGCGGTTCCAGCGCTGGGAGAGCCCGAGCAGGGCGGAGATGTCCTCCCCGGGCATCCCGTAGAGCTCCGAGCCCAGGAGGTGGAAGAGGGCCTGGTCGTCCTTGGGATCGGCGAGGCAGCGGAGGAAGGATACCAGGACCTTTATCTCCTCCTGGTCGAAGAGGCCCGCCCCGTGGCGGCCCGCCAGGAGCCAGGGGATCCCGCGCTCCGAGAGCGCCCGCAGGTACGGATCCGGCCGGTACCGGTTGCGGTAGAGGACCGCGAACTCCCCGTACGGGATGCCCTCCCCGCGGTGGAGCTCGGCGATCTTCTTCGCCAGGAACTCCGCCTCGTCCAGGACGCTGGCGAAGTGGAAGTGGGCCGGCTTCGGCCCGGACCGCTTGAGGCCCGATGCCCGCAGGGCCTTGGTCACCGCGTAGGGGATCTCGCTCCGCTCCGCCAGGGCCTCCAGGCGGAACCGGTTGTGGCGGATGAGGCGGCGGGCCCGGTCCAGGATCTCCTGGGTGGAGCGGTAGTTCTCCTCGAGCACCACGAGGCGCGCCTCGGGGAACCTCACGAGGAAGGTGCGGAGGTTATCCCAGCGCACGCCCCGGAAGCCGTAGATCGCCTGGTCGTCGTCCCCCACCACGGTGATGTTGCGGTGGCCCCCCAGGAGCTCCACCAGCCGGAACTCGGCGGGGCTCGTGTCCTGGAACTCGTCGGCCAGGACGTAGGGGAAGCGCCGGTGGTACTCGCGCAGGAGGGAAGGGTTCTCCTCGAGGAGCCTAACCGTCTTCAGGAGCAGGTCGCCGAAGTCCACGTAGCCCTCGCGCTCCAGCAGCCGTTGGTAGGCGGCGTAGGCCCGGGCGAGCTCCTCGTGCAGGGAGAGGAGGTCATCCGGGAGCTCCCCCCGCCCGCGCTCCCGCTCCACCCACGCCAGGTAGTCCTCGGGGCCGATCCCCTCGTCCTTGGCGCGCTGGATGAGGGACACGAGGGGCTGCAGGAAGCGGAGAGGGTTGCGGGCCGCCCGGGGCCGCAGCTTCTTCAGGGGCAGGCGCCAGAAGTGGTCGAGGAGGAAGATCTTCTGGTCCCACTCGTCGAGGACCTTGAAATCGTGGGGAAGGCCGGCGAGGGGGGCGTTCTCCTGGAGGATCCGCTGGCACACGGAGTGGTACGTGGAGACCCACGCGTCCAGCGCCGCGTACCCCACCCACTCGAACGCCCGGTCCAGCATCTCCTCCGCGGCGCGTTCGGTGAAGGTGAACACGAGGAGCTGGTTGGGACGCTGGACGAAACCCTCGGCGATCAGGAAGGCGATGCGGCGGGTGATGATCGTGGTCTTCCCGGTCCCCACCCCCGCCAGGACGAGGAGCGGCCCCTCTCCGTGGGTCACCGCCTCCCGTTGCCGGGGGTTGAGGCCCTCCAGGATCTCCATCGGAAAAGTATAACCCGCGGGGAGGGCGGGTTTTATTTGGTTTTTTCAAAACCGCAGAGGTCGGCGAGGGGGCATCCGTTGCACCGGGGCCGGGAGCGACAATGTTCCTTGGCGTGGAGCACGAGGAGCGAGTGGTATTCCTTGTAGAGCCCGAGGTCCCGGGGGAGGTT
>JAJRVI010000184.1 GCA_024277405.1 Fidelibacterota bacterium | reverse complement strand
GGATTACCGAATGCTCCAAGACGGCGTTCCTTATGGTGCAGTTGTCCCCGATGCTCGTATAGGGGCCGATAAAGGAGTTCTCGATCACGGTCCCCTCGCCGATCACCACGGGGCCGCGGACGGCGCTCCGCACAACCCGGGCGCCCGGGGCCAGCGAGACGCGCCCCACCACCTTGCTCTCGGCATCCACCTCCCCCTGGAGATTGGCTTCCACCAGTTCATCCAACACCACCCGGTTGGCCTCCAGGAGGTCGTCCTTCTTGCCGGTATCGAGCCACCAGCGTCTCAGAATGTAGCTCCTTACGCTTTTCCCCTCGTCGAGAAGCCGTTGGATCGCGTCGGTGATCTCTAGTTCCCCGCGCCAAGAGGGCTTTATCTCGGCGATCGCTTCGTGGATCGCTGGTGAGAATAGGTAAATCCCCACGAGGGCAAGATTCGACGGGGGCTCCTTGGGTTTCTCCACGAGATACTGGACCTTACCGGTTCCGTCCACCGCCGCGACCCCGAACATCCGCGGATCCTCCACCTCCTTCAGGAGGATCATCGCTTCCACGTCGCTTTTGCGGAACTCCTCCACGAAGGGAACGACACTCTCCCCGATGAGGTTGTCCCCGAGGTACATCAGGAACGGTTCATCCCCGAGGAAATCCTGGGCCACCTGCACCGCATGGGCCAGGCCCTTTGGCTCTTCCTGAAGGATGAACTCGAACCGGAACCCCCAGGGATTCGTGGCAAGGGCTTCTTTGATCTGCTCCCCTGTCTCCGGCGCGATGATCACCCCCACCTCGCGGATGCCGGTGCGGTGGATCTGGTCCATGACGTAATGTAGGATCGGCCGGTTGGCCACGGGAACGAGCTGTTTGGGGATGGTGTAGGTCAGGGGCCGGAGCCGCGTTCCCTTACCCCCGCAGAGGACCAACGCCTTCATCCCGAAATCGCCTCCTTTATCTTTGGGATCTGGGCCTTAAGGGACTCCTTCCAATGGGGCATGATATCCATGCCCTGCACCTTGAGCATGAAATTCTCCAAGACGGAGTTGGCCGGGCGCCTCGCCGGCGTGGGAAATTCGGCACTGGTCACGGGCCTGAGGGTGATAGGTCTTAGGTCTTGGGGGTTAGGGGTTAGGGATTTGGGATTAGGGATTAAGCGGACAGGACCGTTTGGGTCAATTTCTACTTCATAGCCCGCGCATCGGAAGATCTCCACGGCGAACTCGAACCGGGTGCAGCTTCCCTGGGAGGTGCAGTGGTAAAGGCCGTAGGCCTCGGTCTCGATCAGCCGTTCGATCTGGCGGGCCACGTCGCCCACGTAGGTGGGGGTGCCACGTTGGTCGTGCACCACACGTATCTCTTCGCGCTCCCCCGCTAACCTCAGCATCGTCTTCACGAAGTTCTTGCGGCGGGCGCTGTAGAGCCAGGCGACCCGCAGGATGAAGGTGCGGGGGTTCTGTTCCATCACCAACCGCTCTCCGAGGAGCTTCGACCATCCATAGACGTTGATCGGGCGTGGGGGGTCATACTCCACATACGGTTCGCGCTTTTCCCCATCGAATACATAGTCGGTGCTTATGTGAACGAGCATCGCCCCCACTTCCCGGGCAGCGATGGCCACATTTCGTGCCCCGATGGCGTTCACGAGGAACGCCTTTTCCCGGTCCTTCTCACACCCGTCCACATCGGTGTAGGCGGCAGGGTTTATGATGACATCGGGGCGGATCCGCTCCACGAACTCCTTGAGCTGCGCAAGCTGGGTGATATCGGCCTCCAGCCTCGTCGCGCCGATAACCTCGTGCTTGTCCGCCAGTACAGCGCATAACTCAGCGCCGAGTTGTCCCGCCGCCCCTAGAACCAATACGCGCACGTCCCTCACCTCGCCTTCCCCTCGGCGTCGGTCAAGGCCTCACTTCTCAGCCATTCGACAAACCGCTCAAGAGCCGAGGTAAAGCTATAGCGCGGTTGCCACCCGAGGAGCTTTCGTGCCTTTTCAATATCGGCCCAGGTCTGAGGGACATCACCGGGCTGTGGGGGGAGGAACTCAAGCTCGGCTTTCACTCCCAACGCCCCTTCGAGGGCTCGCACCATCTCCAAAAGGCTTATCGGACGGCCGCTCCCCAGGTTGATGGCCTCCCAGGAGCTCCCCGAGTACTCCATGGCCGCTCGGATCCCCCGCACTATGTCCTCGACATAGGTGTAGTCCCGTAGGCTCGAGCCGTCCCCATAGATGGGGATAGGCTTCCCCTCGAGCATGAGCCGGGCGAACTTGTGGATGGCCAGGTCCGGCCGCTGCCGCGGCCCGTAGACGGTGAAGATGCGCAGGGCAATGAAACGGATACCGTAAAGGTGGCTATACGTATGTCCCAAAAGCTCCGCGGCTACCTTGCTCGCCCCATAGGGGCTGATCGGCCGGGGCACCGAAGTATCTTCCCGCCATGGGACATCCGGATTCAACCCGTATACGCTGGACGACGACGCGAAGACGAACTGTCTCACTCCCCGCTCCTTGGCCAGTTCCAGCAGGTTCAAAGTGCCCTGCACGTTCACGTCGTAGTAGCCCAAAGGATCCTCGAGGGAGGGCCGGACGCCCGCCTTGGCGGCGAGATGGACGATGGCGTGAGGAGTGAGGGGTGAGACGTGAGGGGTTAGGGCGCGGCGGATAGTGTCTAGGTCGCGGATGTCGGCTTCGATGAGGGTGAAATTAGGATGACCCAGAGCTTGGGCGATGTTGCGCCGTTTGATCTCGGGCGGATAAAAGGGATCGAAGTTGTCGATCACCGTTACCTTCCACCCTTCCGAGAGCAGGAGATCCACCAGGTGACTCCCGATGAACCCGGCCCCGCCGGTGACAAGGGCGTGTGGGGAGTGAGGAGTGAAGCGTAAGGAGTGAGGTGTATGGCGTGAGGGGTGAGGAGTGAGGGGTGAGGGGTTGAGGGTCATGGGGTGCTCCTTTGGCGAAGGTTACGGATAAGCCCACCTATTAGGGCAAAGACAAGCTCCACCTTTTCCAACAAGGACGTTGCTGCAGTTTCCGGAAGATAGCCGAGGTCTTTGGCAATGAGGAGCTGTGTTTCTAGCTCGCTAAGGGATCCTCGTGCCATCACGAGGAACTGCGCGAACTCCTTCGGGCTTTCCCTGGCTGCGCCTTCAGCTATGTTGCTGGGAACCGAAACGGCTGCTCGATGCAACTGAGATACCAAGCCGTATTGTTCGGAAGAAGGAAAGGTCTCCGTAGCTCTGTATATATCCTGTACCAATGCCATCGCTTCCTGCCACACCTTCAATTCATGGTGCTTTCTCATCTTCCCCTCACGCTGATCCTCGCTCCGTCGCAGTTTCTTTCCCAGGGTTAACTCGCTTGTGAGCATGCCTGGGATTGTTATCT
>JAJRVI010000183.1 GCA_024277405.1 Fidelibacterota bacterium | reverse complement strand
CTTCGAGGAAACGCCCCACGGGATCGAGCTCCGCCGCGCCGGGATTCCCGATGCCCTTCGGGAAGAGGCGGAAGGAGCCCGGGAGCGGTTACTCGAGGCCGCTGCCGAGGCCGACGATGCCCTTCTGGAGAAGTACCTGGAGGGCACTGAACCCGGCCGGGAGGAGCTCCTCGCCGCCCTGCGACGGGGCACCATCGGGGGGACCCTCGTTCCCGTCCTCTGCGGCGCCGCCTTCCGCAATAAGGGGGTGCGTCGGTTGCTGGACGCCATCGTGGATTTCCTCCCCTCCCCCGCTGACGTGCCCGCGGTAGCCGGGGAGTGGGGGGGGCGGGAGGAGGCCCGTGCCCCGAGCGACGATGAGCCCTTGGCAGCCCTGGCCTTCAAGGTCCAGGCCGATCGCCACATGGGGAAATTCACCTACGTCCGGGTCTACTCCGGAGTGCTACGTACCGGGGACCTGGTGCTGAACGCGACCCGGGGGGTGAGACAGCGGGTGGGACGCCTGTTCGAGGTCCACGCCGATAAACGGGACATCGTGGAGGAGCTCCGTGCCGGGGATGTGGGCGCGGTGGTGGGGCTCTCCGACACTTACACCGGCGACACCATCTGCGATGAGCGTTATCCCCTGGTCCTCGAGCCCATCGAATTTCCCTCTCCGGTGATCGACCTCGCCATCGCCCCGGAGAAGAGGGAGGACCTGGACCGCCTCTCCCGTGCCCTGTCCCATCTCTCGGCCGAGGACCCCACCTTCGTGGTACGGGCCGACGAGGAGACCGGGGAGATGGTGATCTCGGGGATGGGAGAGCTACACCTCGAGATCATCGTGGACCGGCTCCGCCGCGAGTTCGGAGTCGAGGTGCGCACCGGGGTCCCCCAGGTGGCCTACCGGGAGACGGTCCTCGGCGCGGTGATGCACGAGCACAGATTGGTAAAACAGACGGGGGGACGGGGCCAGTACGCCCACATCGTGTTCCGCCTCGAGCCTGCCGGTCCCGGCGAGGGCTTCCAGTTCGAGAACCGGGTGACCGGGGGCCGAATCCCGCGGGAGTACATCCCCGCGATCAAGAAGGGGTTCATCGACGCCATGGCCGAAGGCCCCCTGGCCGGCTTCCCCATGGTGGACCTCCGGGTGACGCTGCTGGACGGCTCCTTCCACGAGGTGGATTCTTCCGAGCAGGCCTTCCGCACCTGTGCTCGGCAGGCCCTGCGGGAGGCGGCCGTGCGGGCGGGAGTGGAACTGCTGGAGCCGGTGATGTCGGTGGAGGTGACCGTCCCCGAGGAGTACGTGGGACAAGTGTCCGGAAGCCTCGCCGCCAAACGAGGGAAGATCCTGGGGATGGAGGCCAAGGGGAAGCGCGCCGCGGTACGGGCCCGGGTGCCCCTGGCGGAGATGTTCGGCTACTCGTCAGAGCTCCGGAACATGACCAGCGGCCGGGGCGAGTTCACCATGCACTTCGAACGGTACGAGGCCGTGCCGTACGCGATCGCGGAGGAGATCGCCACGTCCCGCCGCGAGGCGCTGCGGTCCCCCTGAGCCATTTCAAGCCCCTCGCCGGCCCGCGGTTTAACCGGGCGGGGCCGTGGAGTAAGGTTGTGCGGGTGATGGGCGATGGGAGGCGGACCGATCTTTATCGCCCACGGTGATCCGGGGCCCGAACTCGAGCGCCTCTTCCGCGGGCTCAGGGCGTCGCTGGAGGCCAGGGGATACCGCTACGCGGAGCATCACCCGGCCCCCAAGCTCGTCCTGAACTTCGTGTCCCCGGATGACCCCCGCCCCTACCGCCGCCGGGCCCAGGCGACCTTCGTCCTCACCCTCCTGGCCGTCACCCGGATCCCCGCGGACCCGGTCCGCACCATGTACCCCTACCTCGTGCGCACCCTGGCCAACATGCTGCTCGTCTACGTCCCCGGAGAGGCCGCCCATTTCTTCACCCTGGACCTGGGTCATTACGCCGAGCCCGAGGGGCCCCGATTCTTCGAACGCCTGGCGGAACGGATCCACCCCATGGCCTCGGCCACCCTGGTCATCAGGAACCGGTTCGAGACCGATCTGGAACCGGACCTCTGGGACGGGGACGAGCTCACCCGCGAGCTGGCCGCGGCCGGAAGGAGGCTCGCCGAATGGAACCTGCTCCCCGCCCCGTTTCCCATCGAGGAGATCCTCCCCCCCGAGGACCTCCGCCACGTGAAGAAGCTCTACGGGATCGGGGGCCTCTCGTACGGGAACCTCTCCGTGCGCGTGGACGCGCGGCGGTTCTGGATGTCCGCCTCGGGGGTCGACAAGGGAAATCTGCGGGAGATCGGACGCGATATCCTCCTCGTCAAGGATTACGACCCCGTGGAGAACGCCATGGTGATCTCCGTGCCCCCCCACGTGGAACCCCGCCGGGTCTCGGTGGACGCCATCGAACACTGGATGATCTACCGGGAGCACCCCGGGGTGGGAGCGATCATCCACGTCCACGCGTGGATGGAGGGCGTGCCCTCCACCCAGCTGCATTACCCCTGCGGGACGTACGAGCTGGCGAAGGCCGTGGCGGACCTGATCCGCGAGGCCCCGGATCCCACCAGGGCGGTAGTGGGGCTCAAAAACCACGGCCTGACGATCACCGGCCGGTCCCTGGGCGACATCCTGGGACGGATCGAGGGGAAACTGGTGAGGCAGGTGCCCATGTCGTGAGGGCCCTCTTGTACTCGGGCTCGATACCCCGGTACCTCCTCGCCCGGGCCTTGGGCAAGCGCCTGCCCGTCAGGCTATGGGACCTGGCGCTACGCGAGGTCCCGGAGCCCGAGCCGCCCGCGGGTTGGGAGGTGGGTCGGGTGGTGCTCGCGGGGATCTGTGGCTCCGACCTCTCCCTCCTGCTGGGGAAGAGTTCCCCCCGGCTCGCGCCGTTCTTCTCCTTCCCGGCGGTGCTCGGACACGAGATCGTGGCCGAGGTAGGCGGCACGCGGGCCGCGATCTTCCCCCTCCTCGCCTGCCGGGAGCGAGGGCTCCCCCCCTGCCCGGCCTGTGCCGGGGGTGACGAAGCCCTCTGCCACAACGTAACCGGGGGAGGGTTCCCGCCCGGGATGCTCGGCTATTGCCGCGGCCTCCCCGGGGGATGGGGGGAGCGGATCGCCGTCCACCCGGAGCAGGTCCATCCCCTGCCCGCGGGCGTCCCCGATGAGCGGGGCGTCCTCGCCGAGCCCCTGGCGGTGGTCCTCCGGGGCCTGCGTCTCCTCGCGCCGGAACCATCCAGGCCCGTGCTCGTGATCGGGGCGGGGCCCGTCGGCCTCCTGTGCGTGGCCGCGCTCCGGATCGGCGGACATCGGGGGGAGATCCACGTGGCCGCCAGATACCCGGTCCAGGCACGGTTGGCCGGGGTGATGGGGGCTTCACGCGTGCACCCGGATGCCTGGGCGGCGGCCAGGGCGGTGGGCGCCAGGGAGTACCGGGCCCCGCTGGGGCCGTCGGCCTGGAGAGGGGGGTTCCCCTCGGTGATCGATGCGGCCGGGTCCCGCACCAGCCTGGAACAGGCCCTCTGGACCGTGGAGGAGGGCGGCAAGGTGCTGCTTCTCGGCGCGCCGGGTCACCTGGGGCTCGACCTCTCCCCCCTATGGTTCCGGAGCGTCCGCCTCACCGGTACGTACACCTACAGCCGGGAGGACTTCCGCCGCGCGGTGGAGCTCCTCCGCGAGGCCGACGGGATAGAGCGGATCGTGACCCACGTGTTCCGTCTCCATCAGTTCCGGGAGGCGCTGGTCACCGCCGTCCGCCGCCGGGGAGTGAAGGTGGCGCTCCGGCCCTGAACGGGGGATGCCGGGGAGCCCCCTGTCCCCCATAATCCCTCGAGGTGATGTACCGATCATCGTGGAGGCGGTACCGGGCGTCCGTCCCGGCGCTCGTCACGTTCGCCTTCCTCGCGTTCGCGTTCTACCTCCCTCTCTGGGAGGTCCTGCGATTGGGCCTCCGGGAGGAGGGGCGCTGGACCCTGGGCCGGGTCGGCGCTCTCCTCGCCGATCCCTACGTGCGACATCTCTTCCGCTTCACCCTGGAACAGGCGCTCCTCTCCGCCGCCCTGAGCCTCGCCCTGGGGTTCCCCCTGGGGTGGTTGCTGGCCCGTTACCGCTTCCGGGGGCGGGAGCTTCTGCGGGCGTTCACCCTCGTCCCCTTCGTCCTCCCCCCCATTACGGTGGCGTTGGGGTTCGTCCTCTTCTTCGGACACTCCGGATACCTAAACCGGGTCCTGATGGCGATCTTCGGCCTATCCACGCCTCCCATCCGCATCCTTTACTCCCTGTGGGGGATCGTCCTCGCACACGCGTTCTACAACGCCCCGGTCTTCGCCCGGTTCGTGGCCGCCGCGTGGGAGGGCCTCGATCCCGAGCCCCTCGAGGCGGCGCGGACGTTGGGAGCCTCCCCGTTACGGGCGTTCATCACCATTACCCTGCCCGGGCTGCTCCCCGCCATCGCCTCGGCCTTCTCCCTGGTGTTCGTCTTCTGCTTCCTCTCCTTCGCCATCCCCCTGACGCTGGGGGGCGCCCGCTACGCCACGCTGGAGGTGGGGGTGTATCTCTACGCCAGGGTGCACTTGCGGATCCCCCAGGCGGCAGCCCTGGCGCTCCTGGAGCTCGGCCTGTCCCTCGCCTTCGCCTACCTATACATCAGGGGAGGGGGGCTCTTCGCCACGAGGTCGGTGTCCGGCGGGCGCATGCGCGGGGAAAGGCTATTCGCCCGCCCGGCACACCTCCTCTGGGCACTTTACCTCTCGGCGGCGGGGCTCCTCTTCGCGGGGCCCATCGGCGCGGTGGTGGCCGACTCCTTCCTGCGGGGGGGTCCCACCCTGCGGTGGTATCGGTTCGTCATCTCCCCCCTCCACAACCCCTTCATCGGGGCC
This sequence comes from Fidelibacterota bacterium, assembly GCA_024277405.1. GTDB lineage: Bacteria > Bipolaricaulota > Bipolaricaulia > Bipolaricaulales > Bipolaricaulaceae > UBA3571. The sequence goes on along the minus strand of JAJRVI010000183.1, from coordinate 3,976 downwards.
TCGCCCCTCGGGGCCGTGGGGACGGGCCTCCTCGTCGCGGCGGCGGCGTCAGCGGGCGCCCTCCTCCTCGGGACCGCCGTCTCGTGGTGCCTACGGGGGATGCGGCGCCTCCCGTTCCGGGGCGCCGTGGAAGCGGCCCTCCTCGCCCCGCTGGCGGTCTCCTCGGTCATCCTGGGGCTCGCCCTGCTCCTCTCCTTCAGGCGCTTCCCCTTCTCGCTCCTCGCGGGCACCCCGTGGGGGATCGTCCTCGCCCACGTACTCCTCACCTATCCCCTGGTGGTGCGGTTGGTGAAGCCATTGTGGGACGCGCTCGACCCCGCGCTCGCCGAGGCCGCGAGGACGCTCGGTGCGAGCGGCTTGCGGGCCTTCCTCACGGTGGAGATGCCCCTCCTCGCGCCCGGATTCCTGGCGGCGTGGGCGTTTTCGTTCGCCCTCTCGCTGGGGGAGATGACGGCGGTGGCGATGCTGGCGCGCCCGGGGCTCACCACCATCCCCCTCGCCATCTACCGCCTGATCGGGGGGAGGCATTTCGGCGCGGCCTCGGCCATGGCCACCATCCTCATCGTCGTCACCGGGACGGCCGTCCTCGTGTGGGAACGGCTCGCGGCCCGCTTATACGTCCACGGATCCGGGGCTTGATCAGGCCAGGGCCTTGGCGGCCTCGAGGACCTCCTCGATGGCCCCCACCATGTAAAAGGCCTGTTCGGGGACGTCGTCGAGCTCCCCGTCCACGATCATCCTGAACCCCTTGATGGTGTCTTCGAGGTGCACGTAGACCCCCTTCCTGCCGGTGAAGTGCTCGGCCACGTGGAAAGGCTGGGCGAAGAAGCGCTGGATCTTCCGGGCCCGCATCACCGTGGTGCGGTCCTCCTCGGAGAGTTCCTCCATCCCCATGATGGCGATGATGTCCTGGAGGTCCACGAACCGCTGGAGCACCGCCCGCACCCTTTGGGCCACCTCGTAGTGCTCGGGGGAGATGATCCGGGGGTCCATGAGGCGGGAGTCGGACTGCAGGGGATCCACCGCGGGGTAGATCCCCTTCTCCGCCAGCTCCCGGGTCAGGGTGATGGTGGCATCGAGATGGGCGAACACCGTGGCCGGCGCGGGGTCGGTGAAGTCGTCGGCGGGGACGTAGATGGCCTGGACCGAGGTGATGGACCCCCGGCGGGTGGAGGTGATCCGCTCCTGGAGCTCCGCCATCTCCGAGGCGAGGGTCGGCTGGTACCCCACCTCCGAGGGCATCCGCCCGAGGAGGGCCGAGACCTCCGACCCCGCCTGGGCGAAGCGGAAGATGTTGTCGATGAAGAGGAGCACGTCCTTCCCCTCCTCGTCCCGGAAGTACTCGGCCATGGTGACCCCTGAGAGCCCCACCCGGAACCGGGCCCCGGGGGGCTCGTTCATCTGGCCATAGACGAGGACGGTGTTGGGGAGGACCCCGGCCCGCTTCATCTCGAGATACAGCTCGTTCCCCTCCCGGGAGCGCTCCCCCACCCCAGCGAAGACCGAGTAGCCCTTGTGCTCGTAGGCGATGGCGCGGATGAGCTCCATGATGAGGACGGTCTTCCCCACCCCGGCCCCCCCGAACAGCCCCACCTTGCCCCCCTTGGGGATGGGGGCCATGAGGTCGATGACCTTGATCCCCGTCTCCAGGATCTCGTCCTCCACCGAGAGCTCCTCCAGGCGCGGGGGCTCCCGGTGGATGGGATATCTTTTTTCGGCCTCCACCGGCGGGCCCTCGTCGATGGGGTTCCCCACGAGGTCGAACACCCGTCCCAGGGTCTTCGGTCCCACGGGAACGGTGATCGGCCCCCCGGTATCGTAGACGGGAGTGCCGCGGGCGAGGCCGTCGGTGGTGTCCATGGCGATGGTGCGGACCTCCTCGTCCCCGATGTGTTGCGCCACCTCGAGTACGAGGTCCACGTCCTCCCGCTCCACGATCAGGGCGTTCCGCAGGGCGGGGAGGTGCCCCCGCTGGAAGCGGACGTCCACCACCGGACCCCGGATGGCGGTGATGTATCCCTCGGCCACGTATTCGCGTTTAGGCATCCTATCCCTCCTCCCGCAATGCCTCCGCTCCCCCCATGATATCCAGGATCTCCCGGGTGATCCCCTGCTGGCGGGCCTTGTTGTAAAGGAGGGTGAGCCTCTCCAGGAGCTCGTCGGCGTTGTCGGTGGCCGCCTTCATCGCTTGGCGGCGCATGGCGTGCTCCGAGGCCTTGGCCTCGGCGAGCACCCGGTAGATCTCCCCCAGGAGGTAGAGGCGCGCGGCCCGGTCCAGGACCCGAGGGAGCTCCGGCTCCACGATGAGCTCCCCGGGGGGGCCGGGCTCGACCTCGATGGGGAGGAGCCGCTCCACCCGTACCCGCTGCACCAGCTCACTCAGGAACCGGACGTAGATCACGTGGACCTCCCGCCATTCCGCCGGGAACCGCGCGAGGAGCTCATCCAAGAGGACCCGGGCGAAGTCTAGGTTCGGGCGCTCGTAGGCGCGCACGAACTCCCGCACTACGGGCAACCTCCGTCGATGCAGGAACCGGGCCGCCTTCTCCCCCACCGCCACGAACTCCGCCCCGGGGTGCTCCGCCGCGAACCTCCGGGTCGCTTGGTTCACCTCGATGTTGTAGCGGCCGCAGAGACCGCGATCGGAGGAGAGGACCAGTACCCCCACCTTGCCCCCTTTGCCCGGTTCGAACAGGGGATGGGGGACGCCCTGGGCCCGGGCGAACGCCCACAGCCCCCTCAGGGCCTCCCGGGCCCGTTCCCCGAAGGGCCGTGCCGACAAGAGGGCCCTCTTGCGCTGGATCACCTGGGTGGCGGCGATGGTGTACATGGCGTGGGTGATCTGGCGCACGTGGCGCACGTTTCTGATGCGACGCAGGATCTGTCTCGTCTTCTTCGCCATTTTCTAGTGATGGGTGATGAGTGATGAGTGATCCGTGGTGGTCAAGAGAAACTCATCACGCATCACCGATCACCCGTCACCTTTGAAGGAGTCGTGAAATTCCCGCACCGCCCGCTCGAGGGCCTCCCGGAGCTCGGGGGTCAATTTCCGCTCCTCCCGCAGCTTCCCCAGGACATCCGACCGCTCCTCCCGCATGAAGAGGAGCAGCCGCTTCTCGAAGTCCCGCACCTCCTCCAGGGGGATGTCGTCCAGGTACCCGTTCACCGCGGCGAAGAGGACCACCACCTGCTCCTCCACGGGCATGGGCTGGTACTGGTCCTGTTTCAGGATCTCCATGACGCGTTCGCCGCGGGCGAGCTGGGCCCGGGAGGCCTCGTCCAGCTCCTCGGCGAACTCGGCGAACGCCGCCAGGTCCCGGTACTGGGCGAGCTCAAGGCGCAATTGCCCCGCTACCTCCTTCATGGCCGGGATCTGGGCCGCGCCCCCCACCCGGGAGACCGAGAGCCCCACGTTCATGGCCGGCCGCTGCCCCTTGTTGAAGAGATCCGCCTCCAAATAGATCTGGCCATCGGTGATGGAGATGAGGTTCGTGGGGATGTAGGCGGTGATGTCGCCAGCCTTGGTCTCCACGATGGGCAGGGCCGTGAGCGAGCCGCCCCCGAGCTCGTCCGCCATCCGCGCCGCCCGCTCCAGGAGCCGCGAGTGGGTGTAGAAGATGTCCCCGGGGTACGCCTCCCGCCCCGGCGGGCGCCTGAGGAGCAGCGAGATCTCCCGGTAGGCCACGGCGTGCTTGGAGAGGTCGTCGTAGATGATGAGGGAGGCCTCGCCGTTATCGCGGAAGTACTCCCCCATGGCACAGCCGGCGTAGGGGGCGAGGTATTGGAGGGGGGCGGGATCCTCCGCGGTGGCGGCCACCACGATGGTGTACTCCATGGCCCCGTGGCGCCGCAGGGCGTCCACCACCTTGGCCACGGTGGAGGATTTCTGGCCGATGGCGACATAGATGCAGTAGACGTCCTGGCCCTTTTGGTTGATGATCGTGTCCACGGCGATCGCGGTCTTCCCCGTGCGTCG
>JAJRVI010000182.1 GCA_024277405.1 Fidelibacterota bacterium | reverse complement strand
GGTCCTTCCGGACGAGTTCGCCGCTTTCCCGGTAGTATTGCTGGATGAAGTGGCCGTGATCTGGGCCTCTAAGGGGGGTCACGATGTGTTGGCCTATTACATTTCCGTGAGGAACGGCATTCTAGTGTTATTAAATTGCTGATCAACTTTTTATGACTTTAAATGAGTGGGCTCCGCCGGTTCACTGGCCGAAGAACTCCGGCGCACGCTCCTTCACCTTCTCGGAGAGATCGGTGACCTGCGCGGGGTCGAGGTACAGGACGTCGTCGCGCTGGATCACGATGGCGAACCCCTCCTCCTTTGCCACCTCCCCCGCGACCCTCGCGAGCATCGAGGTGAGGGTCTGGGAGAGGAGTTGTTCCAGCTGTTGGAAGATGAGCTGCAGTTGTTGATATTGGGAGAAGAAATCCTGTAACTCGGATTCGGGCACCCCCGAATTCGCCTTCTCCTCGAGGGTCCTCACCTGGTCTTCCAGCGGCTGGAGCTTGTCCTCGACTTGCTGGAGGACGTCCGAGAGCTCCCCGAAGGATGCTTTGAGCTTGCGCAATAGGGCCAGGCTCCAGTCCACTTGGAACTTGAGACCCTCGACCTGGAGTTTGAGGAGCTCCTTTGTGTAGGTCTCCTTATCGATCTTCTCCTCCTGGTAAGCACGGGAGAGATCCTCGAGCTTGGCGGAGTGCGCTTCCAACGCGCTGGCCTTGGGGGCGAAGATCTCGTCCAGGAGCCCCTGCAGGTCCACGTAGGCGATCCTGAGACCGGCCGCGCCTGTCCCCGTGGCTGATGGGGACGCCGGGAGGGCCGAGGTGGACACGGCCTCCTCCTTCAGCCTATCCACGTCCCGTTGGAGGGAGCCCACCGTTTCCTCAAGGGAGCTGAGCTTGTCGGGCAACCCCTCAAGAGAGGCCATGGCCTTTTTCACCCCGGCCACATGATCGGTGAGCCGGTCGAGGTCCTCCCGCAGGAGGCGGATCTCGTCGGTGGGCGATGCGAACCTCGCTCCCACGAATCCCCCCGCGAACCCGAGGCCAAGGGCCAATAGCAACAGGAAAACTCTCTTCGCCATCATCCCCTCCTCGGGGGAATATGGGGCAGTGAGGCACGGCGCGCAAGGGATTTCGTGCCCCTTTCCCTCGACCCGGGCACGTCACCCCACGTACCCCTTCAGGAGAGCTCCAGGGAGAGGTCGAGGGCGGGGGCGGAGTGGGTGAGGGCGCCCACGGAGATATAGTCCACCCCGGTCGCGGCGATCTCGGTCACGTTATCCAGGGTCACGCCCCCGGAGGCCTCGAGGGGCACCCTTCCCCCGGCGATGCGTACCGCCGCGGCGATGTCCTCCACGGGGAAGTTGTCGAGGAGGATCCGGTCAACCCCGAGCTCCAGGGCTTCCCTGAGCTCCTCCAGGTTGCGGACCTCTACCTCCACGGGCACCTCCACCCCGGCGGCCCGCACCCTCCGCACCGCCTCGGCGATGGAGCCGCAGGCGGCGATGTGGTTGTCCTTGATGAGGACCATGTCGTAGAGGCCCATGCGGTGGTTCCTCCCCCCGCCGCAGCGGACGGCGTACTTCTCGAGATGCCTCCAGCCGGGGGTGGTCTTGCGGGTGTCCAGGATCACCGCCCTGTAGGGGGCCACCGCCTCTACGAACGCGGCGGTGAGGGTGGCGATCCCCGAGAGGCGGGTGAGGAAGTTCAGCGCGGTACGCTCGGCGATGAGGATCCCCCGCAGGGGCCCCACCACCTCCGCCACCACGTCCCCGGGGCCCACCGGTTCCCCTTCCCGTACCATGGGGGTGAAGGTGATTGAGCCATCCACGGCCCGGAAGACGGCGGCGGCCACCGGGAGGCCGCAGATCACCCCGTGGGCCTTGGCGACGATCTCTCCCTGCCCTCTCGCTTCGGGGGGCACGATGGCCTGGGTGGTCACGTCGCCCGGGCCGATGTCCTCCGCCAGGGCGCGGTCTATCAGGGGCTTGGCCACCTCGAGGAGTCCCTTCCCATCGGGTTTCACCTCTCCAGCGGAAGCCCGGCTTGCCGCCATGAGACGATCCCTCCCTCGAGCTCGAAGATTAACGCGAACCCGAGTTCCCTCATAATCCGCGCGGCCTCGGCGCTCCGGCGGCCGCTGCGGCAGTAAAGGAGATAGGCCTTCTCGCGGGGAAGGGAAGAGATCCGGACACGGAAATCGGGGGCGTAGTAGTCCACGTTGATGGCACCAGATATGTATCCCGTGGCGAATTCCCCGGGGCTACGTACGTCGATCACCACGAGGGAACCGGGAGGATCAACCTGGAGAAGAAGGGCCGCATATGGGGGAGCCAGGAGGAAGGAGGGCTGATCGGGGGTCTTCACGGGGAGTCCCGCCTGCTCCCACGCGAGGATCCCGCCCCGGAGCTCATAGACCTTGGTGAATCCCAGGGCCTCCATGAGACGTGTGGCCCGGGCGCTGCGGGCTCCGCTGCGGCAGTAAACAAGGTAGGTCGCGTCCCCGTCCAGTTCCGCTAGCCTGTCCTCGAAATCCGGGCGGTAAAAATCCAGGTTTACCGCCAAGGGGAGGTGCCCGCGCGCGAACTCGCCCGGGGTACGGACATCCAGGACGAGGAAGTTATCCGCGGAGAGACGCTCCGCCACGAGCTCCCAGGCCGCCCCCGGGGGGAGGAGCTCGGCGGACGAAGCCACGGTGCCCACAACGGGGCCCATGAGAACCGCCAATATCACCGCTGTGGATATGTTCGCCATCGGATTCACCGGGAGACTTTATCGCAAATTAAAATCGATTGCAATTCCGCGGGGGAAAGCCCGCGTCCCTGCCAGGACGCAAGGCAACAAGATTCAGGCGAGTTTCGCCCGGAGCCGGGCCGAGAGGTAGTCGATGGCCCACACCAGGGCGATGATGAACAGCATCACCGTGCCCGCCTGGGTCCAGAGGTTGCCCTTGAGGTAGAAGAAGAGGGCCTGGCCGATGCCCCCACCCCCCACCACCCCCACCACCGTGGCCATGCGGATGTTGATGTCCCACCGGTACAGGGTGAAGGAGATGTAGGGGTTCACGATCTGGGGTATCACGGCGTAGCGGAGGACCTGGAGGCGGTTGGCGCCGGTGGCGGTGATGGCCTCGATGAGGCCAGGATCGATGGACTCGAGGCGCTCCGCGTAGAGCTTGGTGAGGTCGGAGACGGAATGCACGAACAGCGCCAACATCCCGGCGAACGGGGCGAGTTCCACCCGTACCCACACGAGGAAGAAGATGGCCCACACCACGGGCTCGATGGAGCGGATGATGCTCATCGTCACCCGGATCACGGTGTATATGCTCCGTCCGATCAGTCCCCGCATGAGGTTGCGCGCCGCCAGGAACGACAGCGGCACCGCCACCATCACCGCGAACGCGGTGGCGGTCATGGCCATGAACACGGTGACGATCAGGGCCCGCACCGTCTTCAGGATGATGGAGGTATCCGGGGAGAAGAAGGAGCGCCAGAACTTCGCCGTGGTCCCCGCCCTGGTGAAGAGACGCACGAGATCCTCCCAAGAAATGGTCACCGAGATGGCGGCAAGGAGCGCGACGCCCATGAGCCAGGCCACATAGATCCCGGTGCTCGTGCGCCACCAGGGCTTGGGGGTCCGGCCCTCCATGGTGAACGGGCGCAGGGCGAGGCCGGAGGCGCGCTCGTGCAGCGGGGGTGAGAAGAGGAGGCCGACCAGGGGGAGGACGCTCACGTGCCACAACAGCCAATATGCGAACCTTTGGTGTAACGCGGGGTCGCCCCCATCGACCCGGCGTAGCTCCACCCGCGCCACACGATGGCCGAACGACCTCCCGAACGATTCCCACAGCGCTGCCGCCTCCGCCACCCCGAGGCCGAAGGCCCACCACGGGACGAGGGTGTAGCCGATCTCCCCGGTGGACAGGCGGATAATCACGTAGCTTGTCAGGATCCACAGGATGGCGATCCCCCCCATATCCAGGAGGGCAATGGAAAGGTGTTTCCTCAAGTTCCCGAGGCCGAAGTAGAGGAAATCGGCGATCCTGTTCCACACCGTCCATTCCGGTTTCTCGTGGACGAAGGCCTCGGGATACCTGGGCGCCATCAGACGATCCTTTCCCGGAGCCTACCGGAGAGGTAATCCATGGCCCACACCACCGCCACGATGGTGGCCACCACCGCCCCGAGCAGGGCCCATTCCCCCTCGTTTTTGTAGTAAAAGAGCATATCCCCGATCCCCCCGCCGCCCACCAGCGCGATCACTGTGGACATGCGCACGTTTATGTCCCACCGATACAGGGTGAAGGCCCAAAAGGAGGGCACCACCTGGGGAAGCACGGCGTAGCGGATGACCTCGAGGCGACTTCCCCCCGCCGCTACCACCGCCTCCACCGGCCCGGGATCGATTCCCTCCACCTGCTCGGAGTAGAGCTTTCCCAACGCGGCGATGGTGTGTATGGTGAGGGCCATGATGCCCGCCAAGGGGGATCCCCAACGGATCCAGATGGCGAACACCACCGCCCAGAGCATGGTCTCGATGGAACGGAACACGTTGAAGAACCCCCGCACCACCCCGTAGACGAGCCAGCCCACGGGGCTGAAACCCATGATGTTCCGGGCCCCGAAGAAGGAGAGGGGCAACGCCACCGCCGCCCCGAGCACGGTGGCGAGGAGGGCCATGAACACCGTGATCACCATCAGATTCAGGATTGAGTAGGGAACCCCCCGCAGCTCGAACGCCGGATCCGGCACGAGGAAATAGCGGAAGTCCGGGGGGAAGATCTCCCCCAACATCTCCCGGGCGCGGCGGCTCGGGCGGAACAGCGCCTCGAGGTCGATCTTCACGATGTGCCACCCCAGGGCCACGGTGAGGGCGAGGAGGAGTACCGCCATCACCCCCCACTGGGTCCTCCAGAACGGCTTCCCCGCGGCGCGCCCCATGAGGAACTCCTCCTTGGTGAGGGGCCGTTCCTCCTTCACCTCCAGCTTCAGGGCCCGTTCCCCTAGGCTGTAGCCGGTGAGCTCGCAGAGGATCGCCATCGCCAGCGTGCCCAGCACCGCCGCGGGCCACCCCCACGGGGGCAGGGTGAGGGTGGTGTAGAACCGTTCGAGGGGGATGCGCCACCAGTAGTCGTTGAGGAAGTACATGACCCCGTATGCCACATACCCCCAGGACATCCAATCGAGGAGGAGCGCCAAGAGACGGCGGCGTAAGCGCGCGGGATCGGTTTTGAAAGTGGAATAGATCGTCATCGTAGAGGGCTCAGCGGATCTCCACTTCCTCGGCCTCCTCGCCGTAGATCTCCTTGAACTTGCGGTCGTCGATCTCCTCCGGGGCCCCGTCGAACACGAGCTCCCCGTCCTTCAGGGCGATGATGCGGGTGCCGTAACGTCGGGCGAGCGAGAGGAAGTGGAGGCTGGCGAGGACGGTCACCCCGTCCTCCCGGTTCATCTGCTCGATGTATTGCATCACCGAGTGGGAGGTGGCGGGGTCGAGGGCCGACACGGGCTCATCCGCCAACAGCAGCTCCGGCTGTTGCATGAGGGCCCGGGCGATCCCCACGCGCTGCTGCTGGCCGCCGGAGAGCTCGTCCGCCCGCACGTAGGCCTTCTCCAGGAGCCCCACCCGCTCCAGGTTCCGCAGCGCCAGCTCCCGGTCGCTCCGGGGGAAGAGCCCGAGGAGCGTCTTCCATGTGGGGTTGTAGCCGAGGCGGCCGGTGAGGACGTTGGTCATCACCGTGGCCCGCTTGATCAGGTTGAAGTGCTGGAAGATCATCCCGATCTTGCGGCGGAACCTCCTCATCTGGCGGGGGGAGAGCCTCGTGATCTCCACCCCGTCGATGAAGATCCGGCCCTTGGTGGGCTCGATGAGCCGGTTGATGCAGCGGAGGAGCGTGGATTTGCCCGAACCCGAGAGCCCGATGATCACCAGGAATTCTCCCTTTTGCACCTCGAACGAGACGTCCTTCAGGGCCACCACGTGACCCCGTTCGTAGACCTTGGTGAGGTGTTCCACGACTAGATAGGGCTCGGCCATGGTACGCCAATAATAAAAGACGGGGGAGGTTTTTTCTCCCCCGTCTTTTCGTCCTGGAATCGCGTGAATCTAGCCCTCTACTTCCCCTTGCACCACTCGGGGTTGGGGAGCCCCACGAGCTCGCGGTAGTTGCAGTAGTAGGAGTCGTCGATCTCCTCCACGGCCGTCCACTCATAGAAGTTCGGGTCGGTCCAGAGCTTCTGGCCCTCGGGGGAGGCGATGTGCTGCTTTATGGCCTCCACGATCTTGTCCTGGATGTCCTTGGGGAACCCGGGGGAGAACGCGATACAGTCGTTGGGCATAGGGCCCACGGTGAAGACCACCCCGATCTTCTGGACGATCTCCCAGATATCGCCGTAGGCGCCGATCTTGGCCGCGGCCCGGCGGAGGTCCACACACTTGCCCCGGTACTCTTCGGGCATGAGCTCGTTCTTCCACGGGTTCCACAACCAGAGCTCGGGGTAGTTGCCGTACTCCCAGCGGGTGTCGCAGGCCTTCAGGGCGTCCTTGGCGAACGCGTAACACTTGGCCTCGTCATCGCCGGCCTCGAGACAGGACTGGAAGAGATACAGCACCGCCCCATCGCAGTCCTCGGGCGGCAGGGGCGGGGAGCCGTAGCCGGTACAGAAGTCGCCCTGGCCCTCGAGCAACGCCACCATGGAGTTCGTGTGGCCCCCGGATTTCACCACGCCCTTGAACGTGATCCCGTGCTTGTCGAAGAACATCTTGGGGAGCTTGTATCCGGAGGTAGAGCCCTCATCGTTGTAGATCCACACCGTGCCGTTCAGGTCCTCCACCGATTTGAACCCCTTCTCGCGCGGGGCGTAGATGGAGGCGAAGTAATACGGGTAGCCATAGCGGACGGCCGCGAGGCGCGGGGTGGTCTCGAAATTGGTCTCCACCGAGATCCGGGCGTACTGGTCCGTGGTGGGGACGCCCATGACGTTCCCTTCCGCGGCCTTGAAGGCCTCGATCAGCGCGGCGTAGTCGGGCATCACCTTCGGGACGATGAAGAGGCCGGTCATCCGGCCGATGTCGGCGGCGATCTTCTTGGCGATGTCCTCGATGAGCGCCGGGTGAGTGGAGGGCGGGAACACCCAGATGATGGGGTTATCGCGCGTACCGATCTCCTGGGCCAATCCCACGAGGCCCACCAACCCGATGAGAATCAGAAGAAAGGACTTGCGCACACTACCACCTCCTTGAGAGTTTGGCACTGAAGATTATACGGCACGCCCCCTCCACCCGGGGAAAGGGCACGTCGCGGCTCAGCGGAGCGCCGCCTCCAGGGCTTCCACGCTCGCCGTGATCCGGTCCTTATCGAAATCGAGGTAGGTCCCGGTCACGCGCCGGCGGAGGAGCTCGAACAGGATGCCCGGCCCCTCCCGGGGACGGAAGGGGCGGGCGAGTTCCCGCGCCCGCTGGAGCCGTTCCTCCTTCGCTAGATCCTTGAACTCCTCGATCAGGCGAGGGGGATAACCCCCCGGGTCGCCGGAGGTGGTGGCGAAGGCGGCGCAGGTGGGGGAGCCCTTGACGCCCACGAGGACGACGCGCTGGGGGTTCTCCTCGACGATGACCCGCTCGATGAAGGCCGCCACCCGGGCCGCCACCTCCCCCAACCCCAGTCGTTCGTACATCTCCACCGTGGCCGGGGGGCGGGGGAAGCCGAGCAGGATGAACTCCGGGCAGGGGTAGGCCAGGACCTCCACTTGGGTATGCCGGCCGAGGAGCTCCCGCACCGCCCGGGCGGCGGCGATGTCCTTCCCTTTTGCCCCCCGGTACACCGTGTAGGGAGAGAGGAGACAAGGGGCGATCACGAGCATCTTCCGCGGGCCCACGGCGAGGGCGTCACTCCCGGCGGTAGGGGATTCCCAGGGCCTTGGGGAACCGGACCCGGCCGATCACCCCCGTCACCACGAGCAGCGTGGCGATGTAGGGGATGGTGGAGACGAACTGCCACGGGATCGCCTCCTTAACCCCGGGGATATTGGCGATCCAGGTGGCGAGGGAGTCGAAGAACCCGAAGATGAACCCCCCCGCCAGGGTGAGGATGGGGCGCAACCCCGAGAAGACCACCGTGGCCAGGGCGATGAAGCCGCGCCCGGCGGCCATCTCCTTGGTGACCGAACCCATCCACGAGATGGACATGTAGGCGCCGGCGAGCCCGGCCAGGGCGGCGCCGAAGGTGGTGGCGAGCAGCCTCACGAGCTCCACCGGCACCCCCGCCACATCGGCCGCCTCGGGGTTCTCCCCCACCGCCCGCACCCACAGCCCCGCCCGAGTGCGGTTGAGGAACCAGTGTATGGCGAAGGGCATGGCGAGCGCCAGGAACACGATGGGGCTGAGCCCCCCCACCGGCGTCTGGATGGCGGGGAGGCGCACGTCCCGGGGTACGTCGTGGAACCCCGGGGTCCCCAGGGCTTGGAGGCCGAAGGCCACGAACCCCAGGGCAAACAGGTTTATCCCCACCCCGGTGATGAGTTGATTCCCCTTCCAGTAAGCGTTTATGAGGCCGAAGAAGAGCCCCACCACCGCGCCCGTCCCGATCCCCACCAGGAGCCCCACCGGCCACCCCCCGGCCTCGGCCCCCAGGGCCCCCGTGAACGCGGATAAAAGGAGGATTCCCTCCAGACCGATGTTGAACAGGCCGGCCCGCTCCCCCACCACCTCCCCGGCGGCGGTGAGGGTGATGGGGACCATGGCGTGGAGGGAGAGGAACAGGATGCTCCAGAAATAGCTCAACGTCATCGCTCACCCCCGAGCTCTACCCGGCGGCGCCGGAAGACGCGGAAGATACGCAGGAGTTCCGGCAACGCCAGCGCGAGGACGATCACCCCCTGCACGACCCGCACCATCTCCAGGGGGATCCCCGCGAAGAGCTGCATCACCCGGGCGCCGGATTGCAACCCCCCGTAGAAGATGGCGGCGAAGATGATCCCCAGGGGATGGTTGCGGCCGATCATCGCCACTCCGATCCCGTCGAACCCCAGGTTGGAGATCTGGGGGAGGCCGGAGTAGACGGCGTAGGTCGGGGGCCGTCCCAGGGACTGGGTGGCCCCGGCGAGGCCCGCGGTGATCCCCCCGAGCAGGAACACCAACACGACCACCTTCGCGCTCTGGACCCCTCCGTATCGGGCGGCATCGGGATTGGCACCGGCGGCCCTCATCTCGTATCCCGTCACGGTGTGCCACAGGAGGAAGTAGACCAGGAGGGCCACGGCCACAGCGAGGAAGATGGCGTAGGAGAGGTCCGTGCCCGGGATCAGGGTGGGGAAGCGCGACGTGGGCAGGGCGGTGATGGTCTTCTCCGCCCGGTAGGGATCCACCAGCACGTTGGCCACCAGCCAGAACGCGAGGTACCGGCTGATCCAGTTGAACATGATGGTGGAGATCACCTCGGAGACCCCGCGGGTCGCCCTGAGCACCGAGGGGACGAGCGACCACAGGAGCCCCGCCGCCCCGGCGAACGCGAGGGCCACCAGGAGGTGAAGCACCGGGGGAAGCCGGAAGAGGCTCGCCGCAACCGCCGCCAGGGCCCCCAGGTACATCTGCCCTTCGGCCCCGATGTTGAACAGCCCGGCCCTGGCGCCCACCGCGAACGTGAGGGCGGTGAGGATCAGGGGGGTGGCGTTGGCGAGCGCCCCGGCGAACCCATAGAGATCCTTGAAGCTCGCCTCGAACAGCGCGATATAGGCGGAGATGGGGGAGTATCCCCAGGCCCTGAGGATGAGGCCCGCCACGATGAGGCCGATGATGGCGGCGAGGATCGACTCGGCCACCGAGCGGAGCGTGCCGTAGACCCGTTTCATCCCTTCATGCCCCCCATGTACAGCCCGGCCGCCTCG
>JAJRVI010000181.1 GCA_024277405.1 Fidelibacterota bacterium | reverse complement strand
TCTCCCTTATGAACCTGTGTGAGGTGTGTTTCGCCGTCGGCGAAGAGGAAGAGGGGGTCAGCTACCTGCGGGAGGGCCTGGGCCGGGCACTGGAGGTCCGCGCCGATCCCCTGGTGTTGGGGTGTGTGGCCAAGCTGGAGGGACACCTCATGCGGCGAGGGGAGGTGGGGCGGGCGGCGGAGCTCGTGGGATTGGTCCTACATCATCCCGCGCTGGAGATCGACGCCAAGGGGGGCGTGGACGATCTCCTGCCCAAGCTGAGGGACGCGATGTCCCCCGAGGAGCTCGAGCGGGCGCTGGAGCGGGGGCGGGGGTTGGACCTCGAGGAAGTGGCCCGGGGTTTTTTGTCCGGCTGAAGGGATAACCCTGTCCCCTTAACCCCTCGAACCCCTCTTCCCTGGTGCGCTCTTCGGGCTCGATGTTCAAGGCCCCGGATCCTCGGGCGGCACGTCGTCCGGGGGAGGACCGAGGTCATCGGGTGGCGGCTCGTCCGGGAGCGGTTCGTCGTCGGGCGGCGGTTCGTCCATCGATGAACCGGCGTCGTCGGGCGGGGGCATGTCATCCTCGGGAGGGGGCCCCTCCCCCTCCGGCGGCGCGGCCTCGTCCGGGGGTGAGCCCTCATCCGGGGGCGGTTCCCCATCAGGCGGGGCGGCCTCGTCGGGCGGGACCTCTTCCTCGGCCCCCCCGATCTCCTCGGCGAGTGCCACGATTTCCTCCGGGGCCAGCTCGTCCCCGGAGCGGAGGGCATCGATCGCTCCCGGGTCGAGGCCGATCTCCTGGAGGAGCTCCTGGGGCACCCCCTGGACCCCCCGCTCCTCCGCCCGGGTCCGGAGCTCGCGCGCCAGCGCGGCCACTCGGCCCCCGAATTCGCTCGCCGACAGCTCCCCTTCCAAAAATCCGTCCCTGGCCTCGGTAAACCCCTTCATCACTTGCTCGAGCACGTCCTCCGGGATCCCCTGGTCGCGCAGGAAGGAAGCCAATCGCTGCATGAGACCTGCAATGGCGGTGGCTGCAGTTTCCCTACCGACTTCCTCGGCCGAGGCGATCGACTGCATCAATTCCACCAGGGGCTGAAATGCCAGCAGATCATCTTGTTTCCAGGTCGAAGTGGTCTTCCAGGTGGACTGTGGGGCGAGGAACACAGCCACAATGAGGAGCGTCCAAATTTTCCTCCTCACACGCCTCACCTCCGATAGTTTTTCACCTGACTATAAGCCACGGACGCAATCCCGGGCAAGGACGGGCGACCAATTCCCGCGGTCTCCGTTGGGAAGGGGTGTCAAAAAACCGGGCCCCCCGGGGACTCCCGGGAGGCCCATGCCCTCCTTTGTCCGGGGGTCGGGGTCAGACCTTGAGGCGCCCTCCCATGGTGAGGGCGAGGATGGCCTTCTGCACGTGGAGGCGGTTCTCCGCCTGGTCGTAGATGAAGGAGAGGTCGGGGTCGTCGCAGAGCTCGGGATCGGCCTCGTTGCCGCGGTCCACCGGCATCACGTGCATGAGATACCCGGGCTTACAGAGCTCCTTCTGGCGCTTGAGGGTGTACTTCCAATCGATGTATTTCTGGGCGAGCTTTATCTCCTCTTCCTTCCCGATCTCGTAGCGGCGGGGCGACATCCAGTTCCGGGGGAAGACCACCACCGCGCCCTTGAGGGCATCGTCCAGCTCCTGGGTGACCTCGAACCTCCCCCCGCTCTCCTGGGCGTACTTCTCCGTCAGCTCCAGGATCTCCCGGTCGAGCTGGTATTCCTTGGGATGGGCCAGCACCACCTCCATCCCGAAGCGGGCGGCGATGAGGAGCTCGGATTGGATCGACCCCCAGGAGCGCACCCATGGGGAGTACGCCCACATGATCACGTACTTGACGCCCTTGAGGTCCCCGCCGAGCTTCTCCTTCAGGGTGTAGATGTCGGTAAGGGCCTGGCAGGGGTGGTAGACATCGGAGGCCATGTTGATCACCGGCACCTCGGCGTACTTGGCCATGCGGTACATGATCTCGGTGCCCTCGCCGTAACGGGAGACCTTGTCCTCGAGGAGCCTTATCCCGATCCCGTCGGCGTAGCGGGCCATGACCTTGGCGGTGTCCTTGATCGTCTCCCCCGCCCCGGGCCGGTCCTCGAGGGAAAGCCTGAGGGTGGAGGCGTCGATGTACTGGGCGTGGCCGCCGAGCTGGGTCATGGCCGTCTCGAAGGAGAGACGTGTCCTGGTGGAGGTGTTGAAGAACAGCATGAGGAACGTCTTGTCCTCGAGGGGATGGTGGGGTACCCCCTCGTAGTGGAGCGCCTTCAGGTGGTCGGTCACCTGGAGGACGATGCGGAGTTCCTCATCGGTCCAATCCTTGATGGAGATGAGGTCCTTCCCCGCAAGCTCGAACCAGCTCATTTCTCCTCCTTTTCGAACCCGTGACCCGTAACGGGTGACGCGTGACGAGTTTTTTCTGTTTTTCGCGTCACGCGTTACACGTCACCCATCACAATATCAGGGCCAGAAGGCCCTTCTGGGCGTGGAGTCGGTTCCCGGCCTCCTCGAACACCACGGAGTTGGGACCGTCGATCACCTCGTCCGTGACCTCCATGCCGCGGTCGGCGGGGAGGCAGTGCATGTAGATGGCCCCGTTGGTGAGCTCCATCTTCTCCTTGGTGGTGATCCAGTGCTTGTTGGCCTCGAACAGGGCCTTGGCCTTCTCGGGGTCCATGGGGCCGGAGCCGTCGGTGGGCTGGACGGTCCAGGACTTGGGGTAGACGACGTCGGCGTCCTTGAAGGCCTCGTCCATGTCGTGCACCACCTCGAAGGATCCACCGTACCGCTTCGCGTTCTTCTCCACGAAGTTGAGCACGTTGGGATCGAGATCGAAGCCCTTGGGGTGAGCGAGGGTGATGTCCATCCCGAAGAAGCTCGCGGCGATGATGGCCGATTGCGGCACCGCCAGAGGCTTTTCCACCGAACCGGAATAGGCCCAGGACATCACGAACTTCTTCCCCTTCAGCTCCCGGAGCTTCTCGATCATCACCATGAGGTCGGCCAGGGCCTGGCAGGGGTGGTACATGTCGTCCTCCATGTTGATCACCGGGATCCTAGCCCAGCGGGCGAACTCCCGGATGAGGAGGTTGCCCTTGCCGTACATCCAACCGGTCTTGGAGCCGTAGATGCGGATGGCGATGCCATGGCCCATCTCCGAGAGGACCCGGGCCACGTCGGAGACGCGTTCGGTGGTGTAAGCCACCTCCTCGCCGGGGAGGGCCGGTGTATAGACCGCGCCCGGCTGGAGGAAGATGGCGTGGCCCCCGAGCTGCTGCATCCCCACCTCGAAGGAGTTCCGGGTGCGGAGCGAGGTGTTGTAGAAGAGCATGAAGAGGGTCTTCCCATCCAGTAGCTTGTGGGGCTCGCCGCGGATGAGTTTCCGCTTGAGGTCGAAGGCGGTATCGAGGATCGTCTCGATTTCCTCTCGGTCCAGCTCCATCAACGTGATGAAGTCCCTGCCCCTGAGATCCGTACTCGCCATTTCCCCTCCTTTTTTTCGAACCCGTGACGCGTAACGCGTCACCCGTCACGGACGATCTGGGTCCCGGCCTTCCCCTCCAGGACCTCCACCGCTTGGAATAGGTGGCCGATGGCCGCCCTCTCGCCCCCGGCCTCCACGAACCTCACCGCCGCTCGGACCTTCGGCTCCATGGAGCCCCGCTTGAAGTGCCCTTCGGCCAGATACCGTCGGGCCTCCGATACCGTCATCCGGTCGATGGGGGTCTCATCGGGTTCCCCGAAGTTGAGCATCACCTTTTCCACGTCGGTGAGGATGAGGAACACGTCCGCTCCCCCCTCCGCCGCGAGGCGCTGGCCCGCGAGGTCCTTGTCGATCACCGCCTCCACGCCCCGGAGGCGTCCATCCTCCTTGACCACCGGGATCCCACCGCCCCCGGAGGCGACCACGATGGCCCGGCTCTCCACGAGGGCCCTGATGGCCTCCCGCTCCACGATCCCTTTGGGATCGGGGGAGGGGACCACCCGCCGCCAGCCGCGGCCGGCGTCCTCCACGATGTGCCATCCCTTCTCGATCCGGAGGCGCACCGCCTCTTCCTCGGTGTAGAAGGGGCCCACGGGCTTGGTGGGGTTCTGAAACGCTGGATCTCCTTTATCCACGAGGACCTGGGTCACCACGGTGGCGATGGGAATATCGCCGCGACCCTCCCGGTCCAGGATGTTGTGGAGGGTCTGCTGGATCATGTAGCCGATGAGCCCCTGGGTCTGGGCGCCGCAGGCGTCCATGGGCATCGGCGGGACGATCTCCTTGGCGGCGTCCTGCTGGAGGAGGAGGTTCCCGACCTGGGGGCCGTTCCCGTGGGTGATCACCAGGCGCCACTTGCCGGAGAGCACCATCTGGGCGAGCTGTTCGCAGGCCCGTTGGACATTGTGGAGCTGCTCCTCGAACGTCCCCTTCTGGCCGCGTTGCAGGATCGCGTTGCCCCCAAGCGCTACGACGACCGTCTTCTTGTCCACCCGCATCCTCCTTTCCCTACGCCTCATACACCTTTCGCATCCGGTCCCAATGGCTCTTCATCCTCCGGGCCGCCGTTCGCACGTCCCCCGCGGCGATGGCCTCGAGGACCTTCCCATGTATCTCCGCCACCCGCTCCAGTTCCCTCGGGGTGCGCATGTAGAAGTTGTGCGTGAACTCGCGGTAGAGCTTCTGATCCATGGTCTCCACCAGGAGCTTCATCACCGCCACGATCAACCGGTTGTGGGTGGCCTCGGCGAGGGCGCAGTGGAACTCCTTGTCCAGCGAGAAGTAGCGCTCGAACTGGTTCGCCCGGGCGAAGGAGAGCATGGCCTCGTAGATGCCGCGCATCTTCGCCACGTCGTCCGCGGTAGCGTAACGGGCCGCCAGGGAGGCGACCACGGGGTCGAACGCGCCCCGTGCCTCGATGATCTCCAAACATCCCGCCTCGGATTCCAGCACCACCAGCGGCTCCGCCTCCTCCTCGCCGATGGGGCTCCGGCGCACGAAATTCCCCCGTCCCACCCGGGCCTCCACGATCCCCACAGCCTCCAGGGCCGCCAACGCCTCGCGGACGGACGCCCGGGAGACCCCCATCAACTCGGCCAGTTCCTTCTCGGACGGGAGCCGCTCGCCCACCTTGAAGATGCCGTCCTTGATGAGCCGGATGATCTGCTCGGCCACCTGGGACGAGACCTTGGTAGGACGCACGGGCTGCACGAACTGCGACATATCCTCGCGGATAGGTTTGGCAGTCATGCTGTCAGACAATATACCGTTTTTCCAAACTGGCTGCAAGAATTGCTCCCGGCCCAAATCGCCGGGAAGCGGCGGAGGTGGAGTCCGGAAAAGCTCATCCGTGTGATCCGATAACGGGGTCGGGATGCCCGACTGCAGGGCCCGCGTTCCCGAGGCGATAGGTGGTGCGGGCGCGGCATCCGATAAAATCGCGCGGGAATCATGAGCTCTCTGTTCAAGGCCAACCGTGGGCTCGCCCTTTACCTCGTCGCGTCCAACTTCGTCCTCTTCTTCGGCTTCAGGGTGTGGCAAGCGCTGTTCAACAACTTCGCCGTGGAGGAGATCGGGGTGGGCCCGGCGGAGATCGGGGCCATCCACGCCATCCGCGAGATCCCCGGCCTCCTCGGGTTCGTGGTGGGTTTCCTCGTGCTCTCCCTCACCGAGACACGCCTGATGGCGTTGAGCATCGTGGCCCTCGGGGCCGGGATCGCGCTGACGGGGTGGGTCCACACCATCCCCGCCCTGCTTCTCGGCACCCTGGTGATGAGCGTGGGGTTCCATTTCTTCGGGCCGGCGAACAGCTCCGTCGTCCTCATGGCGGTGGACAAGGGCGCGGCCCCACGGGCCCTGGGGCAGTTGCGGAGCCTAGGGGCGCTGTCCGCCCTCCTCGCCACCGCGGCCGTGTACCTGCTGGCGGGGCGGATCGGATATCGGGGGCTCTTCTGGGGGGTGGGCGGGGTGGTCGCCCTCCTGGGGCTCCCCCTCCTCCCCTTCCGGTTCGGCGAGGAGCACCTCCCCCCGGCGCGCAGGGTGAAGTTCAGGAAACGGTACTGGCTTTACTACGCCCTCTCCTTCCTCCTCGGCAGCCGCCGGCATATCTTCACCACCTTCGCCATCTTCCTGCTGGTGCGCGAACACCGGATCCCCGTGCAGACCACGGCGCTGCTCTTCCTCGTTAACAGCCTGGTGAACACCTATGCATACCAGGGGATCGGGAGGCTGGTGGCCCGGTTCGGGGAGCGGTGGGTGCTCTCGGCGGGCTTCGCCCTCCTTGTATTCGTGTTCCTGGGGTACGCTTACATCCCTCACCTTCCCCTCCTTTACGCTCTGTTCGTCCTGGACAACGTGATCTTCGGGACGAGCCTCGCCGCCTCCACGTACCTCCAGAAGATCGCCGTCTCGGAGGAGGAGCTCACGAGCAACCTCTCGCTCCAACAGACCCTCAACCACATCTCGGCCATCGTGGTGCCCGTGGTCGGGGGGGCGATTTGGTCGCTGTTCGGGGCACGGGCTCCGTTCCTCATGGGCGTGGGGATCGTGGCCGTCTCGCTCGTCCTGGTACAGTTCATGCGCGTTCCCCCGCGGTGAGGGGACGGAATACGTGCGCGGGCATCCGGACCTGTTCGGTTCCCATCCCGGGGAGTTCTGCGTGGCGGCCCCGGGGTAAACTCCGGGGGAGGATGGGAGTACCGGGCGAGGTTTATCACGCATCGCGTCGCCGGGGCCTCAGGGTGATCAGGCCCCGGCGGAGCACGCACGGGCGGTGGGTCTACGCCACGAAGGACCCGGTGATGGCCGCCTGTTTCCTCGGATACGCGGGCGGGGACTTCACCTGCGCCGTGGGGAGGGATCCCGAGAGCGGGAAGCCCTTCATCTGTGAGCGGTTCCCCGGGGCGTTCGAGCGTCGCTACCGGGGCGTTTCCGGTTCCATCTACGTCCTGCCCGGGGAGGGCTTCCGCGAGGGGATGACACCCTGGGAGGAGGAAGTGGTCTCCCCGGCGCCGGTGACGCCCCTCGCGGAGATCAGGGTGGACGACGCCGCGGAGTACCTCCTGCGGCTCGAACGGGAGGGGAAGCTCCTCATCGTGCGGTATCCGGGGAGGATCGCGGGGATCCCGGAGGACGACGAGGACCTCGTCCGCCGGGCCGTCATCTGGCACCGGCGGTTTCGGCCGTTCGGTTTCCTCGTCCTGCGGGAGCTGGGAAAGTACCACCCGCATCTCGTTCCCCGGGCGCGGGAGGCCATCCGCACGGGGAGGTACCGGGGGGAAGAGTTATGAGGTACGGGGAGAT
The DNA here is from genome assembly GCA_024277405.1 of Fidelibacterota bacterium. Taxonomy (GTDB): domain Bacteria; phylum Bipolaricaulota; class Bipolaricaulia; order Bipolaricaulales; family Bipolaricaulaceae; genus UBA3571. The sequence goes on along the minus strand of JAJRVI010000181.1, from coordinate 6,090 downwards.
GGGACGCGAGCGCCCTCGGGCCGGGTGGCACAAGCCAAAAATGAAACTTGTTCTCCTTTGAAGCCCGCGGTATAAAGCCCCGCTGGAGGTGAGATATGGGAGTACGTGAGGTTCGTCCCGGGATCTTCTGGGTCGGGGTGAACGACCGGACCACTGACCTCTTCGAGGGCGTTTGGCCCCTCCCCCACGGCGTGAGCTACAACGCCTACCTGGTGGTGGGGGACAAGACGGCCCTCATCGACGGTGTCAAGGCCCCGTTCTCCGATGAGCTCCTGCGGAACATCGCCCAGGTCCTTCCCCCGGAGGAGCTGGACTACATCGTGGTGAACCACATGGAGCCCGACCACTCGGGCTCCCTGCCCCTCCTCCGCCGGGTCGCCCCGGACGCCACCGTCCTCGCCACGGCGGCTGCCCTCCCCATGCTCGTCCGGTTCTACGGGATCTCCGAGGGGGTCGTGGCCGTTTCCGATGGGGAATCCCTCGATCTCGGCGGGAAGGTCCTGCGCTTTTACCACATCCCCTTCGTCCACTGGCCGGAGACCATGGCCACCTACGAGGCGACGGAGAAGGTGCTGTTTCCCTGCGATGCCTTCGGGGGCTTCAGGGCACTGGACGGCGTCCTCTTCGACGACGAGGTGGACGTGGCCGAGTACGAAGACGAGATCCTGCGTTACTTTTCCAACATCGTGGGGATGCACTCCAAGCCCGTGCTGCGGGCGATCGAGAAGCTCCAGGGCCTGGAGATAGCGGTCATCGCTCCATCCCACGGGCTCGTGTGGCGGAGGGATCCGGGCCATATCGTGGAACTTTACGCCCGTTGGGCCCGCATGGAGGCCGCCCCCGGGGTGACGGTGATCTTCGGCTCCATGTACGGCTTCACCGCCCGGGCCGCCGAAGAGGTGGCCCGGGGGGCGGCGGAGGCCGGGGCACCGGTGCGGGTCCTGGACGCGGGGAGGACGCACGTGAGCGTCCTCATACGGGAAGCCTGGAAACGGCGGGGGCTCGTCCTGGGTGCCCCGACCTACGACGCGGAGATCTTCCCGCCGGTGGAACATCTCCTCCGGCTCCTGGAGCGGAAGCGCCTCCGGGGGAGGGTCGCGGGGCTCTTCGGCGCCTACGGTTGGCGCGGGGGGTCGGTGGACAAGATGAGGGAGCGGGTGGAGGCCTTGGGGTGGGAGGTCGTGGACGCGGTGGCCTTCCACGGCATGCCCACGTCCGATGATCTGGCGCGGGCTCGGGCCCTCGGCGAGGCGGTGGCGCGCCGCGTGGTTGGTGGCACCCCGGGCCAGGGGCTATGATCCTTCGTGAGCCCGAAAGGAGGATTTATGGCGTCTGAGAGGCTCAAGGAGCTTTTGAACCGGGCGATCGCCCGGGAGATCCAGGTCGCGATCCAGTACATGTGGCAGCACGTGCGCGCCACCGGGATCGAGTCGCTGGAGGCGGTGGATCGATTGCGGACGATCGCCATCCAGGAGATGGCGCACGCCGAGGAGATCGCGGAACGGCTGGATTACCTGGGGGGCGTCCCCACCACCCAGCCCGCCCCGATAACGGTGGGGGAATCCCTCGACGAGATGATCAGAAACGACATCGCCGCCGAGGAGGAGGCCATCTCCCTCTACCGGGAGATCATCCGCCTCGCCATGGAGGAGGGCGACTACACCACCGAACAGCTGTTCAAGCGGATCCTCCAGGACGAGGAGGCGCACCACGACGAGTTCCTGAAGATGGCGGGACGTTGAGGGTCGGGGAGGCCATCGTGCGGTGGAAGAAACTGGTGGAGCGCGAGTATTTCGAGACGGATCAGGATTTCGTGGAGAACGTACTTCCCATCGGGTCCGTTGACATCTCCTCCTTCGGGCTGATCGCCGACGCGACCCGGTACGCCCTGGTGAGGGAGGGGGAGGAGGTCCATATCAAGCCGGAGATCGCTTCCCTCCGGCAGATCCTGGACTCCCTTTCCCGGGGCGGCACGGCGGTATCCCAGCGGGACGCGGAGGCGGCGGTGCGGCGGTTCGCGGAGCTGTGGGAGGAACGGATCAAATCCAAGGGCAAGTGGGACTCCCTCCTGGATTTCGCCCGCGAACACGGGGAGATCGAGGAGGCGAGCCCCGGGGAGGGGAAGAGGCGCCGGAGGTGGCCCTTCCGACGCTGACCGGATGCCGCGGATAGAGCTCAGGGGCTTGGTGAAGCGGTTCGGGAGGACGGTGGCCATCGACCATCTTTCCGCGACCATCGGGGACCGGGAGTTCTTCGTGGTCGTGGGCCCCACCGCCTGCGGGAAGACCACGCTCCTGCGCCTCATCGCCGGCCTCATCCGCCCCGATAGGGGGGAGATCCTGTTCGACGGCGTGGTGGTGAACGATCTCCCCCCGCCGGCGCGCCGGGTACGGATGGTGTTCCAGGGACAGGACTACGCGCTCTTTCCCCATCTGGTTGTCTGTGACGAGCGGCGCTGGTCCAACCTCACCTTCCCGCTGCGCCTCCGGGCGAGGGCGCTGGGGGAGGTATCCGAACGGGTGCGGCAGGTGGCTCGGCGCCTGCGGATCGGCCGGGAGCTCTTCCCCCGGAGGCCGGGGGAGCTGTCCGAGGGCCAGAAGCAGCGGGTGGCCGTGGGGAAGGCCATCGTGCTCCCTCCCAGGATCCTCCTCCTGGACGAGCCCCTCTCCCACCTCGATCCCCACGCCCGGGCCGAGGCACGGGAGGAGCTCCGGGGCCTCCACGCGGAGCTGGGGGCGACCACGGTCTACGTCACCCACGATCTGGCGGAGGCCTTCCTGCTCGCGGACCGGGTGGCGGTGATGCGTGCGGGGAGGTTCGAGCAGGTGGGGACCCCCCGCGAGGTCCGCGACCGCCCCACCAACGCCTTCGTCGCCGACTTCGTGAGGAGCTATCGCGAGACCGTGCGCCGCGCGTTCCCCTGACCCCCAGGGGACCGCCGTCCTTGTGGCCGGAACGCGGCGGGGATATCACTTGTCGCCGTGGTCGCCAAGGATCGGATCGAGGTGGCCGTGCTCTGCGGCGGCGATTCGCCGGAGCGGGAGGTATCCCTGCGCTCGGGGAAGGGGGTCCATAGCGCCCTCCGGGCGCGGGGCTTCCGTGCGGAGCTCGTGGAGATATCGGGTTACGATGGGCTTCCGCAGAAGCTCGCCCCCTATGACGTCGTGTTCGACATCATCCACGGGGGGCCGGGCGAGGACGGCACGGTCCAGCTCCTCTTGGAGCTCTTGGGCAAGGCCTACGTGGGCTCCGGTCCCCTGGCCTCGGCGCTGGCCATGGACAAACACGAGGCGAAGCGCCTCTTCGCGTCCAAGGGGATCCCCACCCCCGACTGGGTCCTCGTCGAACGCGACCGCGTGGCGGAGGGGATCGAGGCGGCCCGGGGGAATCTTCCCCCTCCCTGGGTGGTCAAACCGCGCAATCAGGGGTCGAGCGTGGCGTTGTGCCTCGTGCGGACCGCGGACGAGCTCGCGGACGCCGTGGAACGGGTCGCGGGGGAGTTCGGGGATGTGTTGGTGGAGCGGTTCGTCGCCGGTCGGGAGCTCACCGCTGGCATCCTGGAGGGGGATGGGAGGGCCCGGGTCCTGCCCGTCCTCGAGCTCCGTCCCGTGGGGGAGGGCAGGCTCTTCGACTGGGCCGCCAAGTACACCCCCGGGGAATGTGAGTTCATCTGCCCCGCCGAGCTTTCCCCGGCGGAGCTCGCCGCGGTGGAGGAGGCGGCCCGGGGGGCGTTCACGGCCCTGGGGTGTCGGGACCTCGCCCGGGTCGACATCCGCCTCTCCCCGGATGGGACCCCCTACGTGCTCGAGGTCAACACCCTCCCGGGGATGACGGAGATGTCCACCTTCCCCCGCATGGCGGCCGCCGCGGGCATCCCCTATGGGGAGCTGATGGAGAGGCTCCTCCTGCTCGCGGTATCGCGGTTGCCCTCTTCCCATCGCATGGGTTAAAAACGCCGCGGAGGTGATTTCCATGAAGCTCCAGTGGATCGGACACGCTTGCTTCCGCATCGAGGCGAGCGATGGCACAATGCTGATCATCGATCCCTACGACGAGTCCGTCCCCTACAAGGCCCCCGAGGGCCCGGCGGACATCGTCCTCTCCACCCACGATCACTTCGACCACAACGCGGTGGGCCGCGTGAAGGGGAACCCACAGGTGATCCGGGGGGTGGGCGAGTGGGAGGTGAAGGGGATCGCGATCCGGGGCATCCCCGCCTACCACGACGAGAAGGGGGGCAAGGATCGGGGCCGGACGACTATCTTCCGCCTCACGGTGGACGGGGTGGTCCTCGCTCACTTCGGCGACCTCGGCCACGTGATCACCGCGGAGCAGGAACGCCCCCTGCAGGGGGCCGAGGTGGCCTTGATCCCCGTGGGCGGTTACTACACCATCGGCCCCAAGGAGGCCGTGGAGACGATCAGGCTCCTCCCCAACCTGAAGGTGGTCATCCCCATGCATTACAAGACCGACCTCATAAAGGATTGGCCCATCGTGGGCGTGGAGGAGTTCCTGGAGGTGGTGGACTTCCCGGTGAAGCGCGTCGGTTCGTCCGAGGTGGAGATCACGAGGGAGGTCCTGCCCGAGCGGAAGGAGGTGTGGGTCCTCGAACATGCCTAATATCTCGGCGCGCGCGGCCCAGGCCCCGGCGTCCCCCATCCGCCGCCTCGTGCCCCTGGCGGACGAGGCGAAGCGCCGGGGGAAGAAGGTCTACCACCTGAACATCGGCCAGCCCGATATCCCCACCCCCGAGCCGTTCCTCCGGGGGATCCGCGGGGCCCCGGTGGAGGTGATCGCCTATTCCCCATCCCCGGGGATGCGGGAGGCGGTGGAGGCGATGCGGGCCTATTACGCGGAGTGGGGGATCGACCTCTCGCCGGACGAGCTGATCATCACCCAGGGGGGATCGGAGGCGGTGCTCTTCGCCCTGAACGTCGTCTGCGATCCCGGCGATGAGGTCCTCGTGCCCGAGCCCTTCTACCCGAACTACAACGGGTTCGCCCGGCTGGCGGAGGTGGAGATCGTCCCCATCACCACCCACCGGCGCGAGGGGTTCCACCTCCCGCCCCGGGAGGAGATCGAGCGGCTCATCACCCCCCGCACCCGGGCCATCCTCTTCTCCAACCCCGGGAATCCCACCGGCGTCGTCTACACCGAGGCGGAGATGGAGATGCTGGTTGAGATCGCGCTGGAACACGATCTCTTCCTGGTGGCGGACGAGGTCTACCGGGAGTTCGTGTACCAGGGGCGGCACGTGTCCGTCCTCTCCTTCCCCGAGATCCGGGACAGGGCGATCCTGGTCGACTCCATCTCCAAGCGGCTCTCGGCCTGCGGGGCACGGATCGGGGTGTTCGCCTCGCGGAACCCCCAGGTCATGGACGGCGCCCGCCGGTGCGCCATGGCGCGCCTCTCCCCTCCCACGTTGGAGCAGTACGGCCTCATCGCGTTCATGGCCGATCCCCGGCACCGGGAGATCGTCGCCGAGATGGTGGACGAGTACCGCCGCCGCCGCGCCGTCCTGTGCCGGGAGCTGGGGAAGATCCCCGGCATCGTCTTCCGGGAGCCCGAGGGGGCGTTCTACGTGATGCTCGGCCTCCCGGTGGAGGACGCAGAGGGGTTCGTGAAGTTCATGCTCACCGATTTCCCCGGCGAGGAGACGGTGATGCTCGCCCCCGGACAGGGCTTCTACCGGACACCGGGGCTCGGCCGCGACGAGGCCCGCATCGCCTACGTCCTCAACGTGGACGACCTCGTGCGCGCCTGTTCCCTCCTGCGGGAGGGGCTCGAGCTCTATCAGGAGGTGGAGGAGCGGGTCCGCGGTTGAAGCGCCGGGTCCGCCTCGATCAGCTCCTGGTGGAGCGGGGCCTCGCCGAGTCCCGCGCCAAGGCGCAGGCCCTGATCCGGGCCGGCCAGGTGCTCGTAGACGGGCGGGTCGTGGACAAGCCGGGGACGCCCGTGCCCCGGGACGCCGAGGTGGTCCTCAAGGCCCGTCCCCGATACGTCTCCCGGGGAGGGGAGAAGCTCGAGGCGGCCCTGCGGGCATTCGACATCGATCCTCACGGCAAGGTCTGCCTAGATGTGGGCGCCTCC
>JAJRVI010000180.1 GCA_024277405.1 Fidelibacterota bacterium | reverse complement strand
GTAACGCATGTGGGCCTGGGACTCACCGGCGAACGCACTCTTCAGGTTCTCCTCGGTCATCCTACGCATCCCGTTCACCTCCTTTTATGACCCCCACTATGGGGAATCCCTCCAGGAATTCAGGCCCATGTGGAGCCAGGCGCATGGCCTCGGTGAGGTCCTCCCCCGCCCGATGCATCGCCTGGTGGCGGGCGCCCCGCCAGAGGAAGCTCTCCGAGACGTCGTAGACCCTTCCGTTGTAGGCCACGTAGGCGGGGCGGCCATCCCGGGCGTCGAACCGGGCGAGCTCTTGCAGGGTGAACTCCCTCATCACCTCAGGAACTTGGACACGAAAGGAGAGGTCTCCCCCCGGCGCATGAAGTGGCCCGAGGGCCCCTCCCCCAGGAACTCGGAAAACCAGGATTCATGCTCGATCTCCTCGTTCAAGATCGCTAGAGCGAGGTCGTAGGTGCGGTGATCCTTTCCCGCGGTCATGTCGCAGATCTGGGTGTAACCCCTCACCGCACAGCGCTCCGCTTCCACCAGGACCTTGAGGATCGCCATCACGTCGGTGGGATCCTCGGGGAGCCTGGCCGGGGGACAGGCGGAGAGGTTGTGGAACTCCACCATGTCCCCGGGGAGCCTCCCGCCCAGCTCGTAGATCCTGGGCACCAGGACCTCGAAGTGGTTCCTGTCCTCGACGCGGGCGACCTCCGCGATCTCCTTGAGGGATTCCCCCTGGAGGCCGATCAGGTTCGCCCGGAGGATGGTGTAGTAGTAATAGGTGGTGAGCTCCGCCGCGGCGTTCTTCACGAGAAGCTCGAGGAGCGTATCCACATCCACCCCGGCCCGTTCCACCATCTCGCGCGCTACCTTCGCCATCTCAACTCCCTTCCTCCTTCCGACAGGAGGGACAGATCCCCTCCCACACGATCTCGTGGGAGGTAACCGTAAACCCGGCCCCCACGTCGACCCGGTCCAATTCCCCGCGATACGGGACATCGACGTCGAAGACCCGGCCGCAGCGGACGCAGCGGAAGTGATAATGCGGGGCGGTGTTGGGGTCGAAACGATCGGGGCCGTGCCCGTGGATCTCACGCAGGAATCCCTCGCGGGCTAAGGCCCGGAGGGTCCGGTACACGGTTGCCAGGCTCACGGGCTCCCCACGGTCACGGAGCTCGTGATAGATTTCTTCGGCGGTCGGATGATCGATGCGACCCTCCATGGCGGAGGCTATGAGCCGCCGTTGCCGCGTCCACCTTAAATTGTTCATGATAAGCATTTACATACTACTCCACCCCGGCCCGCCAGACAAGCGCGTCGTTGACATCCACGGCCGGCGGCCATATAATCGTTTACGGTAAACGTTTAACATGGCCACGATAAGGGACGTCGCTAAACGCGCCGGGGTCTCGGTGGCCACTGTGTCCCATGTGATCAATGGGACCCGGCCCGTCGCCCCCGAGACCGCTGCCAAGGTCTGGAAGGCCATAAAGGAGTTGGATTACCATCCCAACGCCGTCGCCCGCTCCCTCCGTACCCGCGTCACCCATGTGATCGGGGTCGTGGTCTCCGACATCACCAACCCCTTCTTCGCCACCCTGGTCCGGGGGGCCGAGGACGCTGCCATCGAGGCCGGTTATTCCCTCATCGTATGTAACTCCGATGAAGACCTCCAAAAGGAGGATCTCTACGTGAGCATGCTGCGGCGAAGGCGTATGGATGGGCTCCTCATCGCTCCGGTCCGTGATGGGGCAAGCCCCGCCGTGCGTGAGCTCTCCCAAAGCGGTATGCCTTTCGTATTCGTCGACCGCAAAGCCCGGGACATCGAGGCGGATGCTGTTCTCTCGGACAACCTCCGGGGGGCTTACCTCGCCACCATGCACCTGATCGAGCGGGGACACGAGCGGATCGGGGTCATCCTGGGGATCCCCGGCGCGACTACCACCGAGGAACGCTACGCCGGATATCGCGAGGCCCTGAGGGAAGCGGGAATGGAGGAAGACCGAAAGCTGGTGGTCTTCGGAGAATACAGGATGAGCGGGGGATACCGCTGTACCCGGGAGCTACTCGCCCGGCGTCCACGGCCCACCGCCATCTTCAGCACCAACAACCTCATGACCCTGGGGGTGTTGAAGGCCCTGTTCGCCGCCCGGGTTCACATTCCCCGGGGCATGGCCGTCATCGGCTTCGATGATTTAGAGTGGGCCGAGATGGCCCAACCCCCCCTCACCGTGGTGACCCAGCGCCCGTACGAGATCGGCAATCGGGCCGTGAAGCTCCTGCTGGAGCGGCTGGGTGGGCGCCGGAATGGCCCGCGCGAGATCCGCGTACCCGTGGAGCTGATCGTGAGGGGGAGCACATGAACCCGAGGGCCTGGGCGCGCGGCGTCTGGGTGGCGATGGTCACGCCACGGGATCGGCGAGGGGGGATCCTAAAAGAAGCCCTCGATCCCCTGATAGAGAGATTCGCCGCCTCCGGGGTCGACGGCCTCTTCATCCTGGGGACCACCGGGGAGGGAACCCTCCTCTCGCCGGAGGAGCGGATGTCCTTCGCCGAGGCGGTGATCGCGCGGGCGCGGGGAAAGCTCCCGGTCATCGTCCACGCGGGCCACGATATCCCGCGCGTAGCCGTGGAGCTCGCCCTCCACGCGCGGGATATCGGGGCGGTGGCGGTGGCCGTCGCTCCCCCCACCCGCTACCCCCTGGACGGGGAGGAGCTCTTTGCCCATTACGCTTACATCGCCGAAGCCCTGGGGGATCACCCCCTGCTCCTCTACGACATCCCCGCCACCACCGCCAACCCCCTCGGTAGCTGGCTCCTCGCGCGACTCCGCGATTCCCATGCTAACGTCATCGGGGCCAAGGTAAGCAGAGCCGATTGGGAGGGATGGCGGGGATATCTCGCGATGACACCGGGAACTGTTTTGTTCGTGGGAAACGACGAAATGATCCACCCCCTTATCTCCATGGGCGCCACGGGCCTGGTCTCCAGTTTGGCCAATCTTTTCCCCGAGCTCTACGTCGAGCTCTTCTCCTCTAGCCACACGGGAGATGTAGCGCGTGCCCGTGAACTCCAACGGCTGGTGTGGCGGCTCTGTGACATATGCCATCGGACCACCCCCCTTGCATACGTGAAACGGGGGTTGAAGGTCCTGGGAATTGAGGTCGGTGCGCCGTTGCCGCCCTTGAGGGATCTCTCACCCCCGGAACTCAAGGAACTGCGGGAGAACCTGTGGGCCTTTCAGCGGTTGCTGGCGGAAACCAAGATGGAAGGAGGTGGGAGCCACGAGGAAACCCTATCACGTCCAGAACAAACACCGGAAAGGAGGTAGGTTCCGATGAGAAAAGCTTTCCTGAGTTTGTTGGCTGTGATGTTGCTCCTTGGGGTTTGGGCCGCGGCGGCGCCGATCAAGATCACCTTCAACACCCTCTTTCATGAAGCAGACGCCAAGGCAATGGAGAAGATCATCCAGATGTTCAACGAGGAGTACAAGGGCAAGATCGAGGTAGAGCTCATTCAGGGACGTTGGGCCCAGTATTACGCCGAACTACGCCTTTCGGTCTTGGCCGGCACCCCACCCCAAATCGGTATCTGCCACACTAACAAGTTGGTGGAGATGGCCGATTACCTCACGCCCCTGAACGCCTCCCCCGTGGGCAACCTCTTGGAGATGGCCGGCATCGACCCCACGAAGTACGTGGAGGCCGCTTGGGCAGCCGGTGAGCTGGATGGCCGCCACTATCTGATCCCGTTGGACACCCACGGCTGGGGGCTTTGGTACAACAAGGACATCTTCGCCGAGGTCGGCCTGGATCCGGATAATCCCCCGCGTACGTTGGCTGAATTCATCGATGCCTGCGAGAGGATAAAGGCCGCGGGCTATTACGCCTTCCATCCCGCCGAGGACGCCCTCCCCCGGAAGCTCCGCCGCGCCTGGTACGTGTTCTTCTGGCAGATGGGCGGCCAGCTCTTCGATGAAGGCTATACCCGTGCCACGTTTAACAACCCCAAGGGGCTTCTCGCGCTCCAGTTCCTGGTGGACATCTTCAACGATTTCGGGTGGAACGAGCCGGGAAGCAACGGCTACAACCAGTTCGCCGCGGGCAAACTCGGGATGCTGGTGGCAGGCAACTGGTTCTACGGAACCGCAGTGAAGAGCGGGGTCAACTGGGGATACGCTCCCATGCCCAACTTCTTCGGCGTCCCGTACACCTGGGGCAATAGCCACCAGATCGTGATCCCCCTTCAGCCCAAGGGCACCCCGAAGGAGGTCTATCTCGCGGCCATGGAGGTCATCAAGTTCATCTCCGAGCACTCCCACATTTGGACCATGTACGGCGGGCATATCGCCGCTTACAAGCCCGCGGCGGAGAACCCCGAGCTGATGGCCTCTGAATATTGGACCCGCTCCGGTAAGTGGCTCAATGAGATGGCCCAGAAGGGCCTCGTGCATTACCCCATCAATCATCCGAAGGGCTCGGAACTCGAGCACGCCATCCAGGCCCAAATCGAGCTCGCGGTAAACGGCGTTATCAGCCCACAGGAAGCCCTTGCCAAAGCCGAGGAGGAGTGCAACAAGATCCTCCAGGGAGGCTAAGCTGCAGATGGGGCTGAAGGGGCGGGGAGCCATCCCCGCCCCTTTTTCCAAGATGCGGAAGCGGATCGGAAGGTTCTTCTATCGGCACCCGGGGATCGAGGGCTTCCTCTTTGCCCTGCCCTATATCTCCCTCTGGGCGGCGTTCCTCGCGTGGCCGGTGGTCTACGGGATCTATATCAGCCTGTTCGATTGGGACCCCCTACGAGGCTCGAAGTTCGTGGGGTTTGCCAACTACGTGGAGCTCTTCCGTGAGCCCCGCTTCTGGAACGCTGTCATCAACACCTTCAAGTTCGCGGGAATGGCGATCCCTCTCATCCTGGGACTGGGGCTTATCTTCGCCCTGATGGTGTGGGGGTGGGGTCGCACGCGGCGGGGGATCGTCGCGGTACAGGCCAGCCTCTTCTTCCCCTACCTCCTCACCGTCTCCATCGTCGCCATCGTGTGGAAGTGGCTGCTGGAACGGGATATGGGCCTATTTCAACATTACCTGAGCTCGCTTTTCCCCTCGGCCCCGGTGTTCCTCACCGAGCCGGCGTGGGCCTTGCCCGCCATCGCCGTGGCCACCGCGTGGTGGCTGGCGGGCTATCGCATGCTCGTCTTTCAAGCGGGACTGGAGGAGATCCCCGTGGAACTCTTCGAGTCCGCGGAGATCGACGGAGCCCTGCCCCACCACAAGCTCGTCCACCTGATCCTGCCCCTGCTCAAGCCCTCGCTCCTTTTCGCGTTGGTCCTCACCACTATCTCCGCCTTCCGGACCTTCGGCCAGGTATTGATCATGACCGAGGGCGGACCAGGTTGGGCCTCTGAGGTGTTGGCGCTTTACCTTTACCGCGTCGGGTTCGATTACTTCGATATCGGCAAGGCCGCTGCATCGGGCGTGGTACTCCTCTTCCTGATCTTGGTGATAACCCTCCTCGGGGTAAAACTCCTCGGCCTGAAGTCGGAGCTGCAATGAGGTGGATAAAGCGTTACGGACCCTATCTGGTGCTGTACGGGGTGGCCTTCCTTTGGATCATCCCCATCCTCTGGATGGCGGACACCGCTTTCAAACCCACGCGGGATATATTCAGCATCCCCCCGAAATGGATTCCTTCCCATTTCACGACGGAGCACGTGCAGCGTCTCTTCGCGGAATGGCCTTTCGCCCGCTGGCTCTTGAATAGCCTCATCGTCGCGGGATCCGTCACCCTCGGGTCCCTTCTCGTATCGGTGCCCGCCGCGTTCTCGTTCTCTCGGCTGCGATGGAAGGGAAGGGACGCGGTTTTCATGTTCTTGCTCGTGTTCATGCTCCTTCCTTGGCAGGTCAACGTCATCCCCCTTTTCTTCATGATGACGAAATTCCGGTTCCTAAACACCTATCAAGGGGTGGCCCTCCCCATAATCGCGATGCCCATCGGTGTTTTCCTCTTGCGGCAGTTCTTCATCAATATCCCCCGGGACTTGGAGGATGCCGCCCGCATCGATGGCTGTTCCAGCCTGGGGGTGCTTCTCCGGGTGATCCTCCCCCTCTCACGGCCTGTGCTCGCCGCGTTCGGGGTTTACATATTTAACTATGCCTGGAACGAGTTCTTCTGGTCCATGATCTGTCTGCGTAAACCCCAGATGGTGACGCTTCCTGTGGGGCTGAAGATCCTCCAGGGGGCGTTCGAGATCGATTACGGTCTGATCCTCGCGGGGGCCTTCATGGCGTCCCTGCCTTCCCTGGCCGTGTTCCTGCTCTTACGGCGTCAGATCATCCGGGGATTCACCCTTGCAGGCTCGGGGGTGAAGGGGTAGTTATGGAAACGGTGGCCTTGATTCGCCCTCCGAGGACTTTCCCAAGCTGCCACGCCCCGAGCATTTGCGAGCTCCCCGGTGGGGATTTGCTCCTCGCCTTTTATGCGGGGGAGTACGAGGGCGCACCGAACCAGGTGATCATGGGGGCGCGCTATGAGCGGCAGGGGGGGCGCTGGACGTGCCCCGAGATCTGGGTCCACGTGGCTCGCCGCGCCACGGTAAACCCCCGGGTCTTTGTGGGGCCGGACGGTGCGGTCTGGCTCATCGCCCCGGTGAACTACGGGGAACGCTGGTGCAGCGGTGGCACCTATCTCTTCCTCAAGCGCTCTTACGATGGGGGGCGTACCTGGACGGACCTCGAGCTTTTAGTGGAACGAAAGGGGCTCTTAGGGAAGAACAAACCCTTGGTGGAAGGCCGTTTCATCCTCCTTCCCGTGGAATGGGAAGCGGCCTGGAGCGCCGCCTTCCTGCGGAGCGAGGACGGGGGCGACACTTGGGAAGTGGTGGGCGACCTCGGTCGGGCCGCCGGGGCCAAGCTCATCCAACCCACGGTGGTGCGGCTCTCCGATGGGCGTATCCTGGCTTATATGCGCAGCCAGGAGGGTCGGATCTTTTCCAGCTATTCCGTCGATGATGGCCGGAGCTGGTCCACCCCGGCCCCCACATCTCTTCCCAACCCCAACAGCGGGATCGACATGGCGCGGTTGCGGTCTGGGAACTTGGTACTGATATACAACCCCTCCGCGCCTGTTCCCCAACCGGAGAAGCTCCACCCGGCGTGGCCCCGGTCGATGCCCACGGGATTCGAAGTATGGGGGCCCCGCACGCCGTTGGCCGCGGCCATCTCGGAGGACGAAGGACGGACGTGGCCCCACCGGGTTACGCTCGAGGACGGGGAGGGAGAGTATAGCTATCCAGCCGTGATCCAGTCCCGTGATGGTACCATCCACGTGGCCTATACCTACCGCCGGGAGGCCATCAAGCACGTGGTGCTTTCCGAGGAGGAGCTCCTCGAGCGAGCGGGAAAGGAGGCATAGCCATGGAAAAGCGCAGGGTGGGTATCCTCACCTTCTCCGACGGGCGGGAATCGGTGCACCGCGAGGTGGAGCCGGTAAACCTGGAGTTCCAGCGGCGCCTCGCCCAGGCCCTCCGCGATACCGGGGAGGTGGAACCGTTGGAGGGCCGGGAGATCGTCTGGACCGCGGAGATCGCCCGCAACGAAGCCAAGCGCCTTGCGGACCTGGGGTGCGAGGCAACCATCTTCAATTTCGCGGTGTGGAGCTTCCCGCACCTCGCAGTGGTCGCGGCTAAGTTCGCGCCAGGACCGTTTCTCCTTTTCTCCAACATAAATCCCAAGTACCCGGGAATGGTGGGGATGCTGGCTTCCGCCGGGGCACTGGACCAAATCGGGGTTCCCCATGGCCGCCTCTTCGGGGATATCAGCGACGGGAAAGTCCTGCGGAAGGTGCTGGCGTTCATCCGCGCCGCCTCGGCCATCAACCGCCTCCGGGGTGAGACCTTCGGCCTCTTCGGCGGGCGTCCCATGGGGATGTACACCGCGGTGGCCAACACCGATCAGTGGATGTCACTCTTCGGGATCGACGTGGAACACATCGATCAATCGGAGATCATCCGCCGGGCGGCGCTAGCCCCCGAGGAGGAGGTGGAGCACGCGTTTTCCTGGCTCTCGGAAAAGGTCGGCAAGATCCGCTACGATGGAAAGCAGCTCACCCCCGAGAAATTAAAGCTCCAGATCAAAAGTTACATCGCCGTGCGGGAGATGGCGCGGGAGTTCGGCCTCGATTTCCTCGGGATCAAAGCCCAGCCCGAGCTCACCGATCATTTCGTCACCATGGACCTCACCGAGGCCTTCCTCAACGATCCCTACGATTGGAACGGGGAGAAGGAGCCCACGGTGGCGGCAACCGAGGCGGACATGGACGGCGCCCTCACCATGGAGATCCTGAAGCACCTGAGCGGGGAGCCGGTCCTGTTCGCGGACCTGCGCCACTACGATGCCGAGCTCGGGGTCTTCGACCTCTGCAACTCGGGGAACCACGCGACATATTACGCCGGGCGCTCCCGCGATCCCGATGTGAACCTTCCTAGAGTGGAGTTCTATCCCCAGGGCTTCTACTTCCCCGCCGGGGGCGCCGCGGTGCGGCACATCGCGGCGCCGGGTGCGGTCACCCTGGCGCGCTTGGCCCGCCGTAACGGCCGCTACTGGCTCGCCATCGTCCCCGCCGAGTTCCTGGACCTCCCCCCCGAGGTGGCGGAGGAGAAGGCCGCCGCCACCCAGGTGGAATGGCCCCACGCCTTCGCCAGGTTGCGGGTAGGGCCGGACGAGTTGCTCGCGGAATACGACTCCAATCACATCCATGGGGTCTATGGGGACTTCACCCCGGAACTCGTCTGGTTCGCGAAGCTCCTCGGGATCCCCTACCGCGTGTTCTCCTGAGAGAGGCGAGAAAGCTCGTGGAATATCTCGGCCAAGGCCGGATATAGCCGGCGGTAAAGCCGGTAATAGCCGTCGTAGATCCCCTTCCTTCCGGGATCGGGCAGGATCGGGTCGGTGTAGGAGATCCACCTCCTCATCGCCCGGGGCCCTTCCACCAGCCCGGTGGCGAGCCCCACGAGGAGCGCGTCGGCCAGGGGCGCCCCGATCCCCCCACGCAGGGCCTTGATGGGACGCCCGGTGATGTCGGCGATGATTCGGAGCCAAAGCGGGGATTTAGCCACCCCGCCCACCACCACCGTCTCCCCCGAGATGGGAAGGCCCACCTCCATCCCCGCCTCGATGGCGTGGCGCAGGGAGAAGGCGGCCGCCTCGAGCAACGCTCGGAAGAGGTGCGCCCGGGTGTGGGAGAGGGTGAGGCCCACGAACGCTCCCCGGGCCTCGGGGTCCCAGAGGGGCGCCCGCTCCCCCATGAAATACGGGAGAGCCAACAGGCCCTCGCAGCCCGGGGGGATATCGGATGCTTCTTCGTCCAAAAGGGAGTAAGGATCGCGATTCTCTTCCTGCGCCCTTGAAATCTCGTCTCTCCCCAACTGGTCCCGGAACCACCGGGCCAGGGCCCCGGAGGTGGCCGACCCGGCCCAGGTGTAATAGAGCTCACCAGGGTCGAGCACGTGGGGCATGGAGACGAGCTCCCGGGCGAAACCCTCCCCCCGGTGGATGATCCCCCAGCAGGTGGAGGTACCCATCATGGCCACGTTATCCCCCCGGGCGAAGGCCCCGGCGGCCAGGGTCTCCATGGGGGCGTCGATCCCCCCGGCGAGGACCGGTGTCCCGGGCCGGAGGCCCGAAAGCCGCGCCCCTTCCCTCGACACCTCCCCCACCACCTCCGCCGAGGCCACGATCCTCTCAGGCAGTACCTCCAAGGGGATCTCCAGGAGATCCGCCATCTCCTCCGACCAGGCGTGGCGGCGGATGTCGTAGAGGCCGCCCAGGTTCCCCGCGGAGGAGTGGTCGATGGCCACCTCGCCGGTGAGCCGGTGGACGATGTAGGCGTTCGGGGGGAGGAAGAGCTTTATCCTGCGCCAATTGTCCGGCTCGTTGTTCTTGATCCAGAGGATCTTGGTGTAGCCGTAGTAGCTATCCACCCAGTTGCCCGTTACGGCGAAGAGACGATCGAGGTCGACGTTATCCACGATCCAGCGGACCTCGGCGGTGGCGCGGCGGTCCATCCAGATGAGGCAGGGCCGCACGGGGCGCATGTGGTCATCCAGGGGGACGCCGCTTCCCCCGTAAAGGCCGCTGATGCAAACCCCGGCGACCCCCTCGGGGTCCGAACGCGCGAGGAGTTCCCGGATCACACCGCAGGCCGCCTCGAGCCACACGTCGGGCCACTGCTCCGCCCACAGGGGCTGCGGGTGGAGGACCCCGTATTCCCGGTTCGCCTGTGCCACCACCTCGCCCGTGGGCCGCACCAAAACCCCCTTGGTCACCTGGGTCCCCACGTCTATCCCCAGTAGAAGCTCCCCCATCGCTGCCTCCTGAAGGCATTTTAAACGTTTACGTGCGGAGAGAAAAAACGAGGGTCCCGTCACGAAAGGTCATCGAAGAGGGGCAAAACCGAGTCCTTCCCGATCGATGTGGGGCGGGAGAGGAGGAAGGCCAGGGCGGCCAGGGTCTTCCCGTCCCCGACCTCCCCCCGGGCCACCTCCTCCAACACCTCGTGGGGGGCCCGGAACCCGAGCTCCGCGATCTCCCCCTGCACCTGGGGGGAAAGCTCCCCCTCGAGCCCCTCCGCGAGGAAGAGGTGCATGAGCTCGTTCATGACCCCGGGCGAGGTGTAGAAGGCCCCCAGCTTCCGCCACCGTCTCGCCCGGAGCCCCGTCTCTTCCCAAAGCTCCCGTTGGGCGCACCTCAGGGGACTCTCCCCGGGCTCCAGGGTGCCCGCCGGGATCTCCCACAGGGCGCGCCCCGCCCCGTGCCGGTGTTGGCGCACGAGGAGGACCTTCCCCTTTTCGTCCACGGCGAGGATGGCCACCGCCCCGGGGTGCTCCACCACCTCCCGGGGGCCGCGGTCGGTTTCCTCCACCCGCACCGATATCAATCGTCCGCGGAATACGTATTCCCCCATTATTTTTCGGTAATGGGTGATCTGTGATGGGGGACGCGTTTTACCTCCCTGCCCATCACTCATCACCCATCACGAAAGGTATTTTTCCGCTTCGGAGAAGCCCCGGCGCAGGGCCTCCCGGTTGAGCTCGATGAGCTTATCCCGGCCCTTCCCGTGAAGCTCCTCCTCCATGGCCCGCTGGATCTCCTCCAGGGAGACGACCCCGAGGGCCCTCACCAGCGCCCCTAAGGCCACCATGTTGATCACCCGGGGGTTCCCGAGTTCGGCGGCGATGTCGTTGGCCGGGATTGGGATGGCGCGCACGTCCCCTCTTTTCACCGGGCGTTTCACCAGGGAGCTGTTCGCCACGATAATGCCCCCCTCCGCCACCCGCTCTTCGAACTTGTCCAGGGAAGGGGCGTTCATGGCCACGAGCGCGTCGGGGCAATCCACTACCGGGGAGCCGATGGGGAAGTCGGCTATTACCACGGTGCAATTGGCGGTCCCCCCCCGCATCTCCGGCCCGTAGGAGGGAAGCCAGGTGACCTCCAACCCCCGGTTCATCCCCGCGCGGGCCAGGACCTTCCCCGCGAGCAGGATTCCCTGACCCCCGAATCCCGCGAACACGATCCCCTTCTCCATCGCTATCCCACATCCTTGAGGTCCCCCAACGGGAAGACCTCGGTCACCTCTTCCGCCACCCACCGCCCGGCCTCCGCCGGGGACATCCTCCAATTGGTGGGACAGGTGGAGAGGATCTCCACCAAGGAAAATCCCTTACCATCGAGCTGGTTGCGGAATGCCTTCAGGATCGCCCGTTTGGCCTTCACGATGTGGGGGTGGTCGAAGACGGCCTGGCGGGTGATGTAGGCCGGGCCGTCCAGTTGGGCGAGCATCTCCGATATCTTGAGGGGATAGCCGTGAAGCCGGGGCTCCCGGCCCGCGGGGGTGGTGGTGGTGCGCTGGCCGGGGAGGGTGGTCGGCGCCATCTCGCCCCCGGTCATCCCGTAGATCCCGTTGTTCACGAAGATCACCGTGATGTTCTCGCCGCGGTTGGCGGCGTGGACGGTCTCCGCGGTGCCGATGGCGGCCAGGTCCCCGTCGCCCTGGTAGGTGAACACGACGAGATCCGGGCGGGCCCGTTTGATCCCCGTGGCAACGGCGCAGGCCCGCCCGTGGGCCGCCTGGACGAAGTCGCAGTTGAAGAACCGGTCCAGGAACACCGCGCACCCCACCGGGGCGATCCCCACCGTCCGCTCGAGGATCCCCAGTTCATCGATGGCCTCGGCCACCAGCCTGGTGATGATCCCGTGATGGCAGCCGGGACAATAGGTGAACCCGGCGTCGCTCAGGGCCCTGGGCTTCGAGAAGACCCTCGTGTATCCCTTGGGTACCGCGACCTCAACCGACATACTTCCTCACCTCTTCCAGGATCCGCTTGGGGGAGGGAACGACTCCCCCCAGCTCCCCGTAGAAGGGCGTCTCCGCCCGCCCCTCCACCGCCAGCCTCACGTCCTCCCACATCTGGCCCGCCGAAAGCTCCACCGTCAATACCGTCCCGACCTTCTCGGCCAACATCCGAAGGGGTTCGTAGGGGAAGGGCCAGAGGGTGATGGGGCGGAACAGTCCCACGGGAAGTCCCTCCTCCCGGGCCAGCCGCACCACCGTCTTGGCGATCCGGCCCACGGTGCCGTAGGCCACCAAGAGGAGCTCGGCGTCCCCCGTCTCCACCTCCTCCCACCGCACCTCGTTCCGCTCGATCTCCCGGTAGGTCTCCTGGAGGACGAGGTTCATCTCCCGTAGGCCCTCGGGCTCGAGGTCGAACGAGGAGACCACGTTCTTGGGCCGTCCCCTCGCCCCGGTCACAGCCCAGGGCCGCGGGGGGATCCTGTCCGGATCTACGGGCTCGGGGAGCTCCACCGGCTCCATCATCTGGCCGATCATCCCGTCGGCGAGGAGCATCGCCGGCACCCGGTACTTGTCCGATAGGTCGAAGGCGAGGCGGACGAGTTCCGCCGCCTCGGGGACGGTGGAGGGGGCGAGGACGATGAGGCGGTAGTCGCCGTGCCCCCCGCCCTTAGTGGCCTGAAAGTAATCGCCTTGGGCGGGGGCGATGTTCCCGAGGCCCGGGCCGCCCCGCATCATGTTCACGATGACGCAGGGGAGCCGCGCCATGGCGATGTAGGAGATTCCCTCCTGTTTGAGGCTTATCCCCGGGGACGAGGACGAGGTCATGGTGCGGACCCCGGCGGCGGCGGCCCCGTAGACCATGTTGATGGCCGCTACCTCCGATTCCGCCTGCAGGAACACCCCTCCCCGCTTGGGGAGCTCCCTGGCCATGTACTCCACCATCTCCCCCTGGGGGGTGATGGGGTAGCAGAAGTAGCATTTGAGGCCCGATCGGATCGCCGCCTCGGCGATGGCCTCGTTCCCACGCATGAGGACCCGGCTCATGCGGCCCCCCTTACCGAGCTCTCCTCCCGGTAGATCTCCAACGCCACGTCCGGACATACGTTAGCACAGACCGCGCACCCGGTGCACTTCTCCGGGTGGGCCATGTGGACGACCCGGTAACCGGACGCGTTGTATTCCGAAGAGAAGTCCAAGACCCCGAACGGGCAGGCCTCGATGCAGAGGCCGCATCCCTTGCACCGCTCCTTGTCGACGATCACCAGTCCTTTGGGCATCTCCCTCCCTCACCGCAATCCGAAGCGACGCCTGCGGCGCCGCAGGCGCTCTAGTTCCCTCTCGGTCCGGTGGATCCATCGGAGCAGCCGTTCCTCCACCGTGGGGGCACGCCGCGGGGCGCTCCGCCTGTCCGGGGGGGTGAGACCGTGTTCCCGCAGAAGCTTCCGTAACCGTTCCGCTTCCCGTTGGAGGGAAATGAGCTCACGGTCGGCGTCCGTCACCTGGCGCTGGGAGAATATAGGCCTCCCCGCGGCGTCGGTGGCTATCACCTTGACGAGGAGGCGCTGGCCGGTGCGCAACTCCCCCGCCGCTTCCTCCAACGGCAATACACCCTCCCCTTCGCCCCAGGAGATCAGGGCGCCGTCCTCGCGCACCTCGACGAGCGTCGCCTCTACAACGTCACCGACCCTCAGGGCCATCGAACTCCATATCCCTTCGCTTCCGGCGGCGTTTCCAGACCTCGATCACGGAGTAATGGGCGATGGCGTAGATCGAGATGCCCAATCCGGTGACTGACATGGCGTAGGAAAGGAAGCTCAGCGGGACATTGGGGCGCATCACCTTGATCACCATGAGGAACGGGAGGACGATCGCCGCCACCATCAGCGACAGGGCGACGGAGATCAGCGTCCAAAATCTGCGGCGCGTCATCTGTACAGCCAGCAGGATACATAGTGCCCGGGAGCCGGCTCGAACTCCCGGGGGACCTCCCGGTCGCAGAGCCCCTCGATCCTGTGCTTGCACCGGGGGTGGAACCGACAGCCCGGCGGGGGCCGCAACAGGCTGGGGGGTTCCCCCGGGGGGACCTCCTTGAATTTATGGGCGTTCTCGGGATCGGGATCGGGGATGGCGTCGAGCAGCGCCTGGGTGTAAGGATGCAGGGGGTTTCGTATCAGCTCCGCTACCGGGGCCTTCTCCACCAACTTCGCCGCGTACATGACGAAGATCCGCTCGGAGAAGTACCGCACGGTGGAGAGATCGTGCGTGATGTAGGCGACGCCCAGGTTGTGGGCCCGCTGTACCCCCTGGAGGAGCTGCAGGATCTCGACCCGTACGGACGCGTCCAACATCGAAACCGGTTCGTCGGCGACGAGGAGCTTCGGGTTGAGCACGATGGACCGGGCGATGACCAGGCGCTGTTGCTGGCCCCCGGAGAGCATGTGGGGGAACTTGCCGATGAAGTCCTCCACCGGGGTGAGTTTTACCTCCTCCAGGACCTCCCTGATCCGCTTCTCGCGTTCGCTCCTGTTGCCCCAACGGTTCACCAGCATGGGCTCCAGGAGGATGCGACGCACGTTCATGAAGGGCGGAAGCGCGCCGTAAGGATCCTGCTGCACGTAGCCCACCTGGGACCGATACCACCGCCCGAGGCGCTGGAGGCGCTTGCCCTCGAAGAGGATCTCGCCCTTGGTGGGCTGATAGAGGCCCAGGATGGTACGGGCGAGGGTGCTCTTCCCACAGCCCGACTCCCCGACGAAGGTCACCGCCTCCCCGTAGTGGATATCGAAGTCCACCCCGTCCACCGCGCGCACGAAGCCGATGTGGATAAAGCCCCATTTCCGGAGCTCGAACCACTTATGCAGGTCCTTCACCCGGAGGAGTACCTGATCTTCCATTTCACCACCTTCAGGCGTAGAGGTGACATTTGATTTTACGTCCGTCCTGATAGTCCACCACGGGCGGCTCTCGGTCGCACGCGGAGAAACGTTTGGGGCAACGCGGCGCGAACCGGCATCCGGTAGGGGGGTTGATGAGGCTGGGGGGCTGGCCGGGGATGAACTCGAGCTCCTTATCCACCCGCAGGGTGGGGACGCTGGCCATGAGCTTCTGAGAGTAGGGATGCAGGGGTTCGAGGTAGAAATGTCCCGCCTTCCCCAGCTCCACGATCTGTCCCGCGTACATCACCATCGCGTCCAACGCGAGCTCGCTGGAGGTGGAGATGTCGTGGGTTATGAGGATGTAGGTGAGCTCGAACTCCTCCTTGATGCGCTTCAGGGCGTTCATGATGTTCGCCTGGGTCAGAACGTCCAGGGCCGAGGTGGGCTCGTCCAAGATCACCAGCTTGGGATTCGTGATCAAGGCCATGGCGATCACCACGCGCTGCCGCATTCCACCCGAGAGCTCGAACGGGTACCGCTCCACGAAGTCCACCGGCACCCCCACGATCTGGAAGGCCTCGATCACCCGGTTCAGCGCCTCCTCTTTGGTGAACTGCCCATGGATGAAGAGCGGCTCGGCCACCTGGTTCCCCACCTTGACCACGGGGTTCAGCGAGTTCATGGCCGCCTGGGCCACGTAGGAAATCCGCTTCCACCGGACCTCACGGCGGAATTGCTCGTCCGTCAGAGCCATGGCCTCGATCCCGTCGATGTAAATCCGTCCCGTGTAGGTATGGGTATTACGGGGAAGGAGCCTGAGTATCGCCTTGGCGAGGGAACTCTTGCCGCAGCCCGATTCCCCCACGATCACCATCGCCGT
>JAJRVI010000179.1 GCA_024277405.1 Fidelibacterota bacterium | reverse complement strand
GTCATCGCCACCATGGGGAACAGGAACTTCCTCGGCGCCTTCCTCTCGTACCTCTTCTTCCCCTGCACCGCCCTGCTCGTGGTCGCGCGGCGCCACTGGCAGCGCGCACTGGCACTGGCGGGGCTCGGGTTCACGCTCGCCATCGCGCTCCTGGTGCGCCAGACGGGGGTGCGGTTGGGGCTCGCGGTGGCGGGGCTCTTCCTCGCCTTCGCGATCGGGTATTGGCGCCTGCTCCCACGGGGACGGGACCTTCCCTGGTGAGGGGCGTGGCTCGGGGTCGCGCTCACCGCCACGGGGGCGGTGGCCGGCCCCGTCGGTCTCCTCGGGGGGATCGCCTACGCCGCCGTGGGCACGGGCGTGTATCTCTGGGGACGGGCGCTGCGCCGGTTCCGCCTCGCCTGGATCCCCACCGTGGCCGGGGTCCTCCTCGCGGCCCTCCTCCTGAACCCCGCTACCACGCCGTTCGCGGCGGTGGAGACGGCATGGGAGCGCAACGCCGGCCGGGTCCGCGCCTGGGATTGGTGGGTGGGCTATTTCATGTGGCGGGACCATCCCCTGACCGGGGTCGGCCTCGGGGGCTACAAGATCCACTTCGTCCCCTATAAACCCGCGTTCCTCTCGTCCCCCGTGGGCGAGCGATACCGGTTCCCCATCGCCCGCGCGGCCCAGGCACACAACGAGTACGTCCAGGTAGCGGCCGAGCTCGGTGCCCTCGGGATCGCGGTGCTCCTCGGGGGCCTGGGGACGATGGCGTACATCTGGACGCGGCGGATGGGGGAGGCCGGGGATCGACGCCGACGGGCCGAGCTCGCCCTCCTCGGCGCCGGGGCCGTCGCCACCCTCGCCCACGCCGCGGTGAGCTTCCCCTGGCATCTGCCCGCCTCGAGCCTGGTGTTCGTGGTGGCCCTGGGGGCGATGCTCGCGCCCCGCTACGGCCGTACGGGGAGCTTCCCCATCGTGCTCCGGAAGGCGTCCCTCAAGGCTGTGGCCGCGGGGGTCGTCCTCGTGGGCCTCGGGATGGGCGTGGTCGCCGTGCGGGACCTCCTCGCCGATCGGTACCTCTTCTACGGGCAGATGGCCTATTACCGGGGGGACGTCCGCACCGCCCATCGGCTCTTCAGCAGGGCGGTGGCCTGGGATTTCTTCCCCCGGGTGAGCCTGTACTGGCTCGGGCTCTCCCAGATGGAGCTCGGGCTGCGGGACGATGCCCTGGAGACGTTCTACCGGTGCCTGGACCGGCGCTACGTCCACGAAGCCCTCTATCTCAACATCGCCGCCCTGGAGCTGGAGCGAGGGAACCTAGGGGCCGCCGAGGACATCGCCCAGCGCCTCATCGCCACCGTGCCCCCGCGGGAGATGTTGGACGCGGCCCAGTACATCGTGGCCCTGGCCCGCTACCGCGCGGGGGAGGTGGCCGCGGCGACGGAGGTGCTCCAGGGGATCGTGGCGCGGAGCCCGAACTTCGAGCGGGGCTGGGCGCTCCTCGGCGAGATCGCCCAGGGCACCGGTGATTTCGCCAAGGCCCGGACTTACTACGAGAAGGCCTTGAAGGTCATCGACCGCAAGATCTCCCGTATCGAGCAACGCCTCCGGGGGAGGGTAACGCCCAAGGAGCTGGGGAAGCTGCGCTCGGAGCTCCGGGGGCTCAGGGCCTGGCGGGAGCTGGTGTCGAAGCGCCTCGCGGCCCTGCCGTGATCCTTTGACAACGGGAAAGGGAAAAGCTAAGATCGCCCCTGTGAACGGAGGTGATAAGGCCTTGACCCAGCAGGTAGCAAGGCTTCCCAAACGGGTCGGTCCCTACATCCACGCCGTGGGACGACGGAAGGAGTCGGTAGCCCGGGTCTACCTCCGGGAAGGGGAGGGGCGGATCTGGGTGAACGGCCGTCCGGCGGAGGAGTACTTCGCCGGCTTCGCCTTCTCCAAGGAGTACATCCAGCGCCATCTCCTCACCCCCTTCTACATCACCGGGACCCTGGGGCGCTACGACGTCAAGGCCCGGGTGGAGGGAGGCGGGATCACGGGGCAACTCGAGGCGATCCGATTGGGGATCGCCCGCGCGTTGGTGGGCGTGGATCCGGAATTCAAGAAGCGCCTCAAGGACGCGGGGCTCCTCACCCGGGACGCCCGCGAGGTTGAGCGCAAGAAGTATGGCCGCCGCAAGGCCCGCAAGAAAGAGCAGTACTCCAAGCGGTGATCGCCATGAAAAAGGACATCCACCCCAAGCTCTACAAGGCCGTGATCTACTGCTCGTGTGGGGCCAAATACGAGACCCTCTCCACCAAGCCCGAGCTCCACGTGGACATCTGCTCCAAGTGCCACCCGTTCTTCACCGGCGAGCAGCGGTTCGTGGACGCCGCGGGCCGGGCGGAGAAGTTCGCGCGGAAGTACGGCCTGCAGACGAAGAAGGAACCGTAGGGAGAGGCCCGTGGAGCTCGCGCGCCTCACCTGGCCCGATGCGAGGGACGCGTTTGACCGGGCCGGGGTGGGGCTTCTCCCGGTGGGATCCACGGAACAGCATGGCCCCCATCTGCCCCTGGGGACCGATTACCTGACCGCCGAGTGGATCGCCAGGGAGGCCGCCCGCCGGGGCGGCTTCCTCCTCTTGCCCACCGTGCCCGTGGGGGTATCCGTCCACCACCGGCAGTTCTGGGGGACCCTTTGGGTGGAACCGGAGGTCCTAGCGAGCTACGTTACCGGGATCGCCCGGTCCTTGGCCTACCACGGCCTGAAGAAACTCGTCTTCGTGAACGGCCACGGGGGAAACACCGCGGCCCTCACCGAGGCGGCCCACGAACTCCGCCGCGAGGGGATACCCACCTACGTGTTCGTTTGGTGGCGGGCGGTGGCGGACGAGGTCCGGGCCCTGCTCGAGGACGGGGGTGGCCACGCCGGGGAGATGGAGGCCTCGGTGGTGTGGCACATCGACCCCGAGCTCGTGCGCCCAGACAGGTTCACCGCAGCCGCGGCCGAGGCGGCGCCCGCGTGGGGGAAGGCGATCCACGGGGTGGAGGTGGGCTACGACACCATCGACTTCGCGCCCGCGGGGTGCGTGGGGAGCCCGGAGCGGGCCTCCCCGGAGAAAGGGGAGAAAATCCTCGAGGCCGCGGTGGGGAAGCTCATCGCGTTCTGCCGGTGGCTCGCCGAAACGCCACTGGAGGAGCTCCTCCCTCGGCCGCACAAGCCCTGATCCCCGCGGCCGGGACGGGCCACGCGGGGGCGCATCCACGTGCCTTCCCCGGGGGACATCCGCGCGTTCAGCGGCCCGGGCAGCGGGCGGCGACCTCCGGGGGGATGCCCGCGTCGGCGAAGGCCCGCTCGAAGTGTTCTCGGAAGGCAGCGGCGAGCTCCTCCGCCCTTCTCCGGTACGCCCGCGCGTCCCTCCACGCCCGCGCCGGATCCAGAACCTCCCCGGGCACGCCGGGGCAGGCGATCGGGACCCAGAGCTTGAAGATCGGATCCTCCCGGTATTCCACCGCCTCGAGCTTCCCCGAGATGGCCGTGGCGACCATCCTCCGGGTGAGGGAGATGTCTATCCGCCTTCCCACCCCGTACGAACCGCCGATCCACCCCGTGTTCACGAGGTAGACCCGTGCGCCGCGGGCCCGGAGGGCCTCCCCCAGCATCCCCGCGTAGACCCCGGGCCGGCGGGGCATGAACGGCTCCCCGAAGAAACGCGAGAAGGTGGCCACCGGCGTCACCACCCCGGTCTCCGTGCCAGCGAGCTTCGATGTATAGCCCATGAGGAACCAGAACATCGCCCCCGCGGGATCCAGGCGGGCGATGGGAGGCAGGACCCCGTAGGCATCGGCGGTGAGGAAGAAGATCGCCGTGGGGTGCCCGCCCCGAGCCTCCGGGATCACGCGGGGGAGGAACCTCAAGGGGTATGAGGCGCGGGAGTTCTCCGTCAGGCGCCGATCGGAAAGGTCCAGCGTGCCATCGGGGTAGACCATGGCGTTCTCGATGATCGCCCCGTGCTCGAGCGGGGGGGCGCGGTGCATCACGGCCCACCAGATTCCCGGCTCCTTCTCCGGGGAGAGGTCGATGAGCTTGGCGTAACAACCGCCCTCGAGGTTGAAGATCCCGGCCTCACTCCAACCGTGCTCGTCGTCCCCGATCAGGAAGCGGGCGGGATCGGTGGAAAGGGAGGTCTTCCC
This sequence comes from Fidelibacterota bacterium, assembly GCA_024277405.1. GTDB lineage: Bacteria > Bipolaricaulota > Bipolaricaulia > Bipolaricaulales > Bipolaricaulaceae > UBA3571. The sequence goes on along the minus strand of JAJRVI010000179.1, from coordinate 847 downwards.
GGTGCCGGAGAGCCCCAGGAACAGGGCCACGTCCCCCTCTTCCCCCGCGTTGGCGGCGCAGTGGAGGGGGAGGACGCCGACCCCGGGGAGGAGGTAGTTCATCACCGTGAACATGAGCTTCTTGACCGAGCCCATATACGCCGAGCCGACGACCACCCCGAGCCTGCGGGAGAAGTCCATGGCCACCACGATGCCAGAGGGGCGGCCGGTCTCGGGATCGGGCCGGAGCACCCCCTCGTACCTCCCGGGATCGAGGCGATCGTGGGGGAGGACGATGAGATCGAAGGGCTCCGCGCCCAACTCCGAGGGGCCCGGGGGGAGGGGCCGGAAGAGGTTGTCCACGAAGAGCGCGTGGAGGGCACGGTCGGTGAGGACCCGCACCCGGAGGGCGTAACGGGGATCGGCCCCGAGCGCCCGCTCCACGAGGTAGAGGCGACGCTTGCGCGGGAAGGCGCGCAGGGCATCGTCCAGGATCCCCTCGAAGGCATCGGGTGACATCGGGTTGCAGTAAGGGGAGTCCCAGTCGATGTGTTCGTGGACCTCGGGGCGATCGACGATGTAGGTGTCCCCAGGGCGGCGGCCGGTGGAGTGGGGCGGGGTCCAGGTGGCCAGTGCCCCCGACTCCGCCACGATCGCCTCCCGTCGGCGTATCGCCTCGGCGATCAGCTCCCGCCGGGGCGGGTTCCACCATACATCGGGGTGTTCCCCCAGGGCCCGCTCCAGCTGGGACAGCACCCCGCTACCTCCTCCACAGGAGGGCGCGGAAGAACATGAGGATGGGGATGATCTCGAGCCGCCCCACCCACATGTTGAAGCACAGGAGCAGCTTCGCCGCCGTGGGCATCGC